>NZ_JTJP01000019.1:0-66849 GCF_001678575.1 Gallibacterium genomosp. 1 | reverse complement strand
AATCTGCACCTTTGTGCATTGGATAATCAGTCCAACTTTTGGGGTGCAGATCAACATTGCTATGGCTTTTTGCTTGATCCCATTCTCAATGTGCGTATAGTAATGCGTTTGTTTTTAGCTAAAATATAAGGAATTGCGATGCAAAATATTCTTTTTGTCAGTGGTATTGATACCGAAATTGGAAAATCCGTAGCCACAGGTGTTTATGCCAAAAATTTAATGGCTCAAGGTTTTTCTGTTATCACGCAAAAAATGATACAAACTGGTTGTGATAACATTTCAGACGATATTTTAGTTCATCGAAAAATTCAAGGAATTGAACTGACCGAAGACGATCGAAACGGCAACACCTGCCCTTATCTCTTTCACTATCCTTGCTCGCCACATTTGGCAGCAAAAATGGAAAATCGCCAGATTGATGCTTCAATTATTGATGAAAAAACAAAATTATTAGCACAGCGATATGATTATGTCTTGCTCGAAGGAGCTGGAGGGTTAGCCGTTCCTTATCAAGCAGATAAAACCACACTTGACTTTATCGCTGAACGCCAATATCCATTGATTTTGGTCACTTCCGGCAAATTGGGCAGCATTAATCATACTTTATTGAGTCTAATGGTTTGCCAACAACGTAATATTGAAGTAAAAGCATTGATTTATAACCGTTTTCCTGAAAAAGATAAGTTCATTGAAGAGGATAGCCAACAATATTTACAACAATATTTGCAGCAATATTCACCAAAAACGGAATTTATTTTGTTAGAAAAGTTGAATTTTTAAAATTTTATTTGACAATTCGCTCATTAACAGGTATTTCTATACACGTTTGTAGCTTCGGCTACGCAGGAGAGGCGCGGAACTCAGGTCGTTATTTTTAGGTCTGGCACCAAAGAGAAATAATCAGGGGAGTTTCGCCGAGATAAACAACACTACCAGGGTTTTGTTTATCGGCTATTAGGGCTGAATCCCTAAGGCTGTCATCGGTAAACGATGGAGAGCTTCTGAACAAGTCAAGTTTCATCTCTTCCAAGTTTTCCTTAACCTTCTGCAAATTTAATTTTACTCACAATATCATTATTTAAGGAAAAACTATGTCACATTTATCTGTTGCTAAATTTGGTGGTACTAGCGTTGCCAACTATTCTGCAATGCAGTCTTGCGCAAAAATTGTTATCTCTGATCCGAAAACTCGTGTTGTCGTGTTGTCAGCTTCTGCTGGCGTCACCAATTTATTAGTAGCTCTTGCTAATGGGTGTGAAAAAACAGAACGTGAAAACTTACTCAATCAAGTTCGACAAATCCAATATAATATTTTAGATGAACTTAAAGATGCGGCAGTATTACGAGAAGAAATTGATCGTTTATTAGATAATATTGAATCACTTTCCGATGCAGCAGCCCTAGCGACTTCACCGGCATTAATCGATGAAATTATCAGCCACGGCGAAATGATGTCTACCTTAATTTTCGTGGAAGTCTTACGTGAGCTAGGTGCAAGTGCCACTTGGATTGATGTTCGCACTTTGGTGGCAACCAACGATCATTATGGCAAAGCAGCGCCAAATGATGAATTAACTCAACAAAACTGTGATCGAGTATTAAAACCTTTAATTGATCGTGGTGATCTTATTATTACTCAAGGCTTTATCGGTCGTGCGCCAAATGGCAAAACAACGACTTTAGGTCGTGGTGGTAGTGATTACTCTGCTGCACTATTAGCGGAAGTCTTGGATGCCAATGATGTATTAATCTGGACTGACGTTGCCGGCATTTATACCACTGATCCTCGTATTGCACCAGCAGCACAAAAAATTGATACTATGAGCTTCTCTGAAGCGGCGGAAATGGCAACTTTCGGTGCGAAAGTACTTCATCCAGCAACTTTATTACCAGCCGTGCGTAGCAATATCCCTGTTTTTGTCGGCTCAAGTAAAGCACCAGAACAAGGTGGAACTTGGGTAACTCGTGATCCGCAACCTCGTCCGTTATTCCGTGCGATTGCATTGCGCCGTGATCAAACACTAGTCACTTTATCCAGTTTAAGTATGTTGCACGCACAAGGCTTTTTAGCAAATGTCTTTAATATCCTAGCAAAATACAAAATCTCTGTAGATACCATTACCACTTCAGAAGTCAGCATTGCCTTAACATTGGATAAAACCGGTTCTGCCTCTTCCGGCGCAGAATTACTGTCTAATGAACTTCTCACTGAATTAAGCGAAACCGCTTCTGTTAAAGTGGACACTGGTTTAGCGTTAGTTGCTTTAATCGGCAACAATTTGCATAACACAGCCGGCGTAGCAAAACGTTTATTCAACACCATTGCCGACTACAATGTGCGTATGATCAGCTATGGAGCCAGCAATAACAACGTTTGTCTATTAGTAAAAAGTGAAAATGCGGACGATGTCGTTCGTAAATTACACAAAGAACTTTTTGAATAATTTTGGATATCAAACGAGAGCCTTTGCCAATGCAAAGGCTTTTTTTTTACTCAAAATTAACACAAATATGATGAATTTTTTGTAATTTTTGTGATTTATCTCTCAGTAATGAAATATTACTTCATTTATAATAAAAAAATGATTTATAGCAATCATAAAAGAAACGAGCATCGTCTATTTTTGTACGATCTGCTACTTTCACCCAACTATCTAACTCTATAGGAGAAACGCAATGAAATTTAACAAATTATTACTTGCCACACTATGTATGGGACTTTCTGCAACCGCATTTTCCGCAGAATATGACTTAAAAATGGGCTTAGTAGCTGGTCCAACATCAAATGAATACAAAGCTGCTGAATTTTTTGCTAAAGAAGTTAAAGCAAATTCTAACGGCAAAATTGAGATTTCACTTTATCCAAGCGCACAACTTGGTGACGACCGCTCAATGATTAAACAACTTGGTGATGGTGCATTAGATTTCACTTTCGGTGAATCTGCCCGTTTCCAATTATTCTACCCATCAGCAGAAGTGTTTGCACTTCCTTATATGATTCCGAATTTCAAAGTAGCAAAAGAAGCATTGTTTGATACTAAATATGGTCAAAATTTAGTAAAAAAAATCCACGATGAATTGGGCATCACCATTTTAGCCGATGCTTATAACGGTACTCGCCAAACCACTTCTAACCGAGCCATTAACAGCATCAAAGATATGAAAGGCTTAAAACTTCGTGTACCAAATGCCGCAACTAACCTTGCATATGCAAAATATTCCGGTGCTGCACCTACCCCAATGGCATTTTCTGAAGTTTATTTAGCACTTCAAACCAATTCTGTAGATGGTCAGGAAAATCCATTGCCAACCATTCAGGCACAAAAGTTTGAAGAAGTTCAAAAATATTTAGCTTTGACCAACCATATTCTTAATGACCAACTTTATTTAGTCAGTAATGCAACGCTTGAAGATTTGCCTGAAGATCTGCAAAAAGTAGTTAAAGATGCCGCTGAAAAAGCCGCTGATTACCATACAAAACTATTTGAAGATGGTGAAAAAAATCTTATTGCTTACTTTGAGAGCAAAGGTATGACAGTTACTAAACCGGATCTTGCCCCATTCAAAGAAGCAATGAAACCTTACTATGAAGAATACATTAAGAAAAATGGTAAAGAAGGTGAAGAGGCAATTGCTGAAATCAATGCTTTGACTAAATAATCCTACAAACCTTAGCGTCATACGACGCTAAGGATTTTCTAACCTAAGATATATGGGGTTATATTTATGAAATATTTTAATAAACTCGAAGAGTGGCTAGGTGGTGTGCTTTTTTTGATTATATTTGTTGTTCTTATTGCACAAATCTTAGCACGACAAGTTTTTAATGATCCTTTAATCTGGAGTGAAGAGTTAGCTAGATTGTTATTTGTTTACGTTGGAATGCTTGGCATTTCAATGGGTATTCGGACACAACAACACGTCTTTATTGACTTTCTAACTAATATGATGTCTGAAAAAATGCGAAAAGCAGCAGTTTCTTTTTCTCAGTTGTTAATTTTCATCTCGCTTATTTTATTTATCCATTTTGGAATTAAACTCTACAATGGAGCTACTTTTGAGATTGTTTCATTGGGTATCTCTGAAAAATGGCTTTACGCTGCATTGCCGTTATTATCCGTGTTAATGTTAATCCGTTTCTTACAGGCACAAGTTGAGAACTATCGTAATAACTTGAGTTATTTTCCTGCTGTATTCTTTCTTATTAGTGCGATTTTATTGATTTCATTAATTTTAGTTCATCCGGATATATTTAAAATTCTACGTGTAACCAACTATGTAAAATTTGGCAGCGAATCTGTTTATATCGTCCTGTTAGTTTGGTTGATCATTATGTTTATTGGCACACCAGTCGGTTGGTCGCTCTTTATTGCCACTATTCTCTACTTCACAATGACGCGTTGGAATGTGGTCAATGCTGCATCTTCAAAACTAGTAGACAGCTTAAACAGCTTCTCTTTATTAAGTGTGCCATTCTTTATTCTTACCGGAATTTTGATGAACACTGGTGGTATTACCACTAAAATTTTCGATTTCGCAAAAGCATTACTCGGACACTATCGTGGCGGTATGGGGAACGTCAATATCGGTGCTAGTTTGATTTTCTCCGGAATGTCAGGTTCTGCTCTAGCTGATGCGGGTGGTTTAGGTCAGTTAGAAATTAAAGCAATGCGTGATGCCGGTTATGATGACGATATGTGTGGTGGCATTACAGCAGCCTCTTGTATTATAGGACCATTAGTACCACCAAGCATTGCAATGATTATTTATGGTGTGATTTCCAATCAATCTATCGCAAAATTATTTGTTGCCGGCTTTGTGCCGGGTGTATTAGTTACTATTGCGTTAATGGTAATGAATTATTTTATTGCTAAAAAACGTAATTATCCACGTACACCAAAAGCTTCGTTAGACGTGCTTTGCCGTGAATTTAAAGGTGCTATCTGGGCATTATTGACGCCAATTCTTATCATTGTCGGTATTTTCTCAGGTTTATTTACCCCAACGGAAGCTGCTGTTATTGCTGCGCTTTATTCTATTATTGTAGGTAAATTCATCTATAAAGAACTCACTTTACAAAGTCTATTCAAAGGTTGTGTAGAGGCTGTAGCGATTACTGGTGTAACCGTGTTGATGGTAATGACCGTAACTTTTTTTGGCGATATGATCGCACGTGAACAGGTTGCAATGAAAATTGCAAAAGTTTTTATTACTTTTGCTGATTCACCATTGATGGTTTTAGTGATGATCAACTTATTGTTGTTATTCTTAGGAATGTTTATCGATGCTTTAGCATTACAATTCCTGGTATTGCCAATGTTGATCCCTATTGCAGTACACTTCAATATTGACCTAATCTTCTTTGGTGTAATGACAACCTTGAATATGATGATCGGCATTTTAACTCCACCTATGGGAATGGCATTATTTGTGGTAGCTCGAGTCGGCAATATGCCAGTCAGTACGGTTACTAAAGGAGTACTACCGTTCTTAATTCCAATCTTCACGACACTGGTTTTAATTACGATTTTCCCTCAAATTATTACCTTTATTCCTAATCTGCTATTACCAGGTTAATCTGATTCCTGAAGAAAAACCCATCAGTTGTAAAACTGATAGGTTTATTTTTTACAAAGGTTAAGAAAAAATCTTCATCACAATTAAAAATAAATCAAATAACAACGGCGCACATAATGAGGTAATCACACCACATAATACTAACGAAATAGAACTGAATGTACCTGCTTTTTTATCTACATCCATACAGGCTGCAGTTCCTAATGCGTGGGACGCCGCACCAATAGATAAACCTATTGCTTCACTACGCTTTAATTTTAACAATTTAACAATGCTATAACCAAATACCGAACCAACCAATCCAGCAATAATCACCAGTACAACAGTAATGGTCGGTACACCACCGATGGTATGAGATACCGCCATTGCCAATGGTGTAGTAATTGATTTAGCAAATAATGTTGCCATTACTTGATTGTTCGCACCTAACAAAAATGCAATAAAAGCACCACTAAACATTGCAAATACGGAAGAAAAGGTAGTAATAAATAAAATGCTACGCCACGATTTTTTAATCTGTGGCAATTGTTCATATAAAGGCAATGCCAACGCAACAATAGACGGAGCTAACAGCATATTCAAGGGCTTATTACCAGCAATATAAGAATGATAAGGAATGTGAAAAATCAATAAAATGGCAACTAATGCACAAACCGTTAAAACAAACGAATTAAAAACGATAGATTTTAATTTCTTATTAATGGTTACCGCAATGGCAAACACGACTATGGTTAATACGGAATAGAGATAAATCATTTTGTAACCCTCACTGCCCGTTTTTCCGCTTTTTTTCTCAATCTGGCAAAAGAGCGGTATGAATACAGATATTCAGCCAACAAACCGGTCATCACAATGACCAAACAGGTACTGACTACAGTCGGGATCAATAACGATACCGCCTGTTCTGTCAATATATCAAAATAATCAATGATACCGACGCTGAGAGGAATGAAAAGCAGTGCCATATAACGAATTAATAATGCTCCGCTCGGCAATAACCACTCTTTTTTTATCAATTTCAGCACTAAACAGATAAATAACAGTAACAATCCCCAAATACTGGAAGGGATACCGATCGGAAACAGATAATTAATCGCTTCTCCCAAGTACAACATCACGTACAGAATTGCAATAGAACGAAATAATTGAAAAATTTTATAAAACATTTTTTATCGAAATATGCCATAATAAGTCACTATTTTACTCCTATTTTGTGATCTATGTCACACTTTAATCGATGAAATTATGATGAAAAAACTATTAATTATCTTATTTTTTTCACTATTTACTTTGAACAGTATTGCCGCTCGAGAAATCAACTGCCAAGTAGTATCAATTAGTGATGGTGATACTTTTACCTGTTTATTAGCCAACAATAAAACAATTAAAGTTCGTCTTGCCCAAGTGGATGCTCCGGAAAAAAAACAACCTTACGGTGATCGTTCCCGTCAATTGTTATCACAATTAATTTTTAAAAAACAGGTGCGTTTAAGTTCAAGCGAATACGATCAATATCATCGTGTTCTTGCAGAAGTATTTGATTCACAAGGGAGAAATATCAATCTTATAATGGTACAACAAGGGTTAGCTTGGGCTTATCGTCAATATATGCACGATAAACAATATTTAGCTGCCGAAGTGCAAGCCAGACAACAACGTCGTGGTTTATGGCAAGATGATAATCCAATTTACCCAAGTAATTGGCGAAAACATAGTAAAAATCCTAGTTTAAAGTTAGATAATCCGCCAGTACCAACACTAGGTAATGTCGATATAAGAACAAAACAACAAAAAACCGTAACTGCCCCTGCAAATTGTCAGCAACATCGTAGTTGTAAAAGTTTTAATTCTTGTGCTGAAGCGACTGCGTATTTTAAACAGTGCAATGCTGATTATCTTGATGGCAACCACGACGGAATTCCTTGTAACTCTTTGTGTCGTTAAGGATAACAATGCAATCTTTCACCATTGAACAGTTTCGTAAAGACTTTCCTTTTTTTCAAACAAAAAATGCTGCCGTTTACTTAGATTCAGCAGCAACAACATTACGACCACAAACGCTGATTGATACAACAGTCGCATTTTATCAGTCTGCCGGCTCAGTTCATCGTAGCCAATACGATTGGCAACAAACACAGCATTTTGAACAAGCACGACAACTAGCAGCTAACTTTATCGGTGCAGAAGATAGAGATTGCATTGTTTGGACTTCCGGTACAACACACAGTCTTAATGCTATTGCCTATGGTTTAGATCATTTTCTACAGGCAGGCGATCAAATCATCATTAGTGAGGCGGAACATCACGCTAATTTTGTTATTTGGCAACAACTGGCATTGCAGAAACAGTTGCAATTAACGGTATTACCGTTACAGGCAGATTATAAAATTGATGAAAAGGCATTAGTACAGACATTATCCTCTAATACCAAAATTGTTGCACTAAATTGGGTATCAAACATCACCGGCTATAGCCAACCGATTGAAAAATTCTGCACACTAATTCGTCAACTGGCAGAGAATGCATTTATTATTGTTGACGCGGCACAAGCTGTTTTACATCATAAAATTAATTTACAAGCATTAGACATTGATTTTATTGCTTTTTCCGCGCATAAATTGTTTGGCCCAACTGGGCTAGGCATATTAAGTGGTAAAAAATCTGCTCTCACTCAGTTACAACCACTCTTTTATGGAGGCAAAATGGTGGAGAATGTTACGTTACAACACAGTACTTTCCAACCATTACCTTATCGTTTAGAAGCAGGAACACCTAACATTGCCGCAGTTATCGGGTTTGGAGCAGTATTGGCTTGGTTACAACAATATCATTACGCCACATTAGCTCATCATACATTAATGTTAGCTAGCCTTACACGTCAACGCTTAACACAATATCCACATTGTCGAGTATTAAGTGCAAATGATGGGCATATTATTAGCTTTGTATTTGATAATATTGAAAATAGCGATTTATCCACACTGTTAAGCGAACAACAGATCGCTTTGCGTACCGGTCAACATTGTGCCCAACCCTATTTACATTTTCTGCACCAATATGGCACTTTACGCCTCTCCTTTGCGCCTTATAATAATCAACAGGATATTGAGCGCTTTTTTGATGCTTTAAATAATGCGCTCGCCATTTTGGAGGAGCAATGACATTTACAGAAATTCAGCAACTTTTTGCTCAAACTCAAACTTGGGAACAGCGTTATCGACAATTAATTTTTCTAGCTAAACAATTAGAAAAACCTGATGATGAAACTCTCTCAAACACACCGCTGATTGAAGGCTGTGAAAGCCGATTATGGTTTAAACTTGATGACGATCACTGTATCGCCTACAGTGATGCTCGTATTTTAAACGGCATTTTATTCATCATTAAAACCATTCTTGCGGAAACACCATTAGAGAAGCGTTCTACCTTGCAAATCACACCATTATTACAACAACTTAAAATTGACCAACGCTTGAGCGAAACTAGGCTAAACGGGCTAAAAAAGATTGAGCAACTAATCCAAAACGCATAACTCATAGATTCTTATCTTGACGTCCTCCCGTCCTAAAGGATGGGGATTCCTACCAGTGCTCATATTAAAAAGCGACCATTCGGTCGCTTTTTAATTCTCAATCTCTGATTACTCTTCGCCAAGAAGTTTTAAATCACGATTTCTTACTTGATTTTTTAAGATCTCAACAAATTCTTCCACACTAAAAGTACCCAAATCTGCACCTTTACGTGTACGAACTGCTACTTTGCCTTCAGCAATCTCTTTATCACCACAAACCAACATATAAGGCACACGTTTTAAGGTATGCTCACGGATTTTGAAACCGATTTTTTCATTGCGTAAATCTGATTTTACGCGTAATCCGGCATCAGATAAGGTTTTAACAACCTTTTGCACATAATCTGCTTGGCTATCGGTAATATTCATTACCACTGCTTGAGTCGGTGCCAACCACGCAGGGAAGAAACCGGCATACTCTTCGGTAATAATACCGATGAAGCGCTCAATTGAACCTAAAATAGCACGGTGAATCATAACCGGTGTTTTACGCTCATTATCTTCCGCCACATAAGAGGCATTTAAACGACCCGGTAACGCAAAGTCTAACTGAACAGTGCCACATTGCCATTCACGACCAATACTATCTCGTAAAGCAAACTCCAATTTCGGACCATAGAATGCACCCTCTCCCGGCTGCACTTCATATTCTAAACCATTATGTTCAAGTGCTTTTGCCAAATCCGCTTCAGCACGATCCCACATTTCATCAGAACCGATACGATGTTCCGGACGAGTTGAAAGTTTGACATAAATATCAGTAAAGCCAAATGTACTATAAATGTCATAAACCATTTTAATACAGGAAGTTACTTCGCTTTCAATCTGATTTTCAGTACAGAAAATATGTGCATCATCTTGAGTGAAACCACGAACACGCATTAAGCCGTGCAAAGAACCTGAAGGTTCATTACGGTGGCAAGAACCAAACTCCGCCATACGCAATGGTAAATCACGGTAAGATTTCAAACCTTGATTAAAAATTTGCACGTGTCCAGGACAGTTCATCGGCTTAATCGCATACTCACGGTTTTCTGATGAAGTAGTGAACATTAAATCACCATAGTTCTGCCAGTGACCGGTTTTTTCCCAAAGCACACGATCCATCATAAATGGACCTTTGACTTCTTGATAATCATACTGTTTTAATTTAGTGCGAACAAAAGTTTCCAATTCACGGAAAATTGTCCAACCATCATTATGCCAGAACACCATTCCCGGCGCTTCTTCCTGCATATGATATAAATCTAACGCTTTACCAATTTTACGGTGATCACGTTTTGCAGCTTCTTCAAGACGTTTCAAATATTCAGCAAGCTGTTTCTTATCTGCCCAAGCTGTACCATAAATACGCTGCAACATCTTGTTATTGCTATCGCCTCGCCAATAAGCTCCAGCCACTTTTTGCAATTTAAAGTGATGACAGAAACGCATATTAGGGACGTGTGGACCACGACACATATCAATATATTCCAAATGATGATAAAGCGCCGGTGTAGCGTTTTTTTCAATATTTTCTTCTAAAATTGCCATTTTGTACGGCTCGCCACGTTGTTCGAACACATCGTGTGCTTTTTGCCAAGAAACCGGCTCTTTGATCACGTCATAATTAGTTTTCGCTAATTCCAACATTCTTTTTTCAATTTTCTCTAAATCTTCCGTAGTTAAAGAATGATCAAGATCAATGTCATAATAGAAGCCATTTTCTATCGTTGGCCCAATTGCCATTTTGGCGTTAGGATAGAGTTGTTTTAAGGCGTGACCTAATAAATGAGCGCAAGAGTGGCGAATAATTTCTAATCCGTCTTCATCTTTAGCAGTAATAATTTCAACATTTGCATCTTCGTTGATTAAATCACAAGCGTCTTTACGCACGCCGTTCACACGACCGGCAATACACGCTTTGGCTAGACCGGCACCAATGCTTTGTGCCACTTCAAGCACAGTAACTGGTTGTTCAAATTGACGTTGAGATCCGTCAGGTAATGTAATAATTGGCATAATAAAAATCCTTACAGTGGTAACCCATACGAGAGGTTACTTGTGTTAATGTTTATTTTCGAACTTTATTGCTATTTCTACTTCAATAGCGAAACGAAACACTATTTGATTTGATAGCAAAAATTGCAATAAAATACCCGCAAGTTATTGCGGGCGAAAGTATATCACAGCATCAATAGCAATAAAATTTTAAAATTTAAACTATTTTGATATCAATGACAAAAATTCCTGTTTAGTCGCTCGATCCTGACTGAAAATGCCGCCATAAGCGGAGGTCACAGTAAAACTATTTGCATCGCGAACTCCTCGACATTTCACACAAAAGTGAGTTGCTCTAACATACACTGCCACATCATCCGTTTCTAAAATGGTTTGAAATGCGGTTAAAATCTGTTCAGTTAATCTTTCCTGAACTTGCGGACGTTGTGCAAAAAAATCGACAACACGATTAATTTTTGATAACCCGATCACCCATTTTTTAGGATAATAAGCAACTGCGACTTTACCTGAAAAAGTAACAAAATGATGTTCACAGGTGCTGGTCAAATTAATATCATTCACCAACACCATTTCACTAACATTCATTCTATTCTCAATACGAGTAATCTTCGGGAAATTATGGTAATCCAAACCACTAAAAATTTCGTCAAGATACATTTTTGCCAAACGTTTAGGTGTCTCTTCTAAACTGTCGTCTCTTAAATCTAAACCAAGAATCGTCATTACCTCTTTCATATGCTGTTCGATTTTTTGACGACGTTCATCCTGAGTCCCCACACGTGGCATCATTGGTGTTTCCAGACCTTTAGACAATAAAGCGGCTCTAACTTGTTGAGCCTCCAATGAAATTGTATTCATCTACCTCTCCTTATTATGAAGTTTCTATTTTAACAATGGTGATACATTTGTGAAAGAGGGATTTAAAATTCACTGAAACCGTAGAAAGAACTCTCTAAAATAGTTCTATTCTTCTTATTTTTGCTCTGTATTTCTAAAACAAAAATGCTATGATTGGCAGCATTAAATTTTGGAGAAGAAAATGATCAACAGACGAGAGTTGTTACTGCAAGAAATGGGCATTACCTTTTGGCAATTAGTACATCCTGAAGTGTTACAGGGTGTAGGAATAATTAATGTGCCAGCCGATATTCATACCATTATTCTATCAGAACAGCATTCGATAATAGGCTCACAGTTAATACAAGATTTACTACGTGCAGCAGAAACAACTACTGATAAAGCCTTAATTATAAACTGTCAACAATTACAACGTTTAGAGAGCGATCATCCACTGCTTGTGTTTTGTGTTGAAGATTGTTTATCACAATTTCAAAACTCAGCATTAGCCAAAATTGCCACACAAATCATTTCATTAAATTCAACATTAATCTTGTCCGTTCAACAAAAACGAACCATTTGGCAACAAATCCAGCACTTTTTACAAAATGAAAACACAATTTCAAACCATCACTGATCACGATTTCACGCAACTATTTCAGATTGAACAAGCGGCACATAGTGTGCCTTGGAGTTTAGCTACACTCAAAAATAATCAGGGTGATAATTACCTTAATTTTAAGGTTTTATATCAAAATAGCATTATTGGATTTTGTATCTGTCAAACTGTTCTTGATGAGGCAACACTATTTAATATTGCAATTGATCCGCAATTTCAAGGAAACGGTTTCGGCAAAGCGCTATTACAACATTTGATGAATGAATTAATAACAAAAGGGATTACAACCTTGTGGTTAGAAGTAAGAGAATCCAATCAAAAAGCAAGAAAATTGTATGAAAATCTCGGCTTTAATGAAGTTACCGTACGAAAAAATTATTATCCTGTTGTCAGTGGTGGACGTGAAAACGCTGTAATTATGGCGTGTTATCTATAGTCTTTAAAATAAACAACACGCCATTTAGCTTATTTAATATACACTAATTTAACATCATCACCGATTAAGCTAACATCACTTAACCGCCATTGTGGTGCATCCTTCAGATGTTGCAATTGCGGCAAATGACAAAGCCCTTTTGCCTGATCACCTAACAATTTCGGTGCAATATAGACAATTAATTCATCTACCAAACCGGCTTCAATTAGCGCTCCGGCTAAAGTTGCACCTGCCTCCACCCAAACTGAATTTATCTGCTGTTTCCCTAGCAGATTAAGTAAATCCGTCAAATAATAAGGACTTTCCACTAATTGCTGCTGCTGACAAAATGCCGGGAAATGTGCCATATTTCGTGCGCTCGGACTGACCAATAAAATGGGGCTTTCGCTTTCAAACAAACGCCCTCTAGGCTCGATTTGATGTTGAGAATCTAAAATAACTCGCAGTGGTTGTCGTAATTTTTCTTGCGGATAAATAGATTGCACATCAAGCGGTAATTGTTGCCAACGCACATTTAAAGCGGCATTATCAATCAGCACTGTCTTACTGCTGGATAAAATTGCAGATGCCATTGCTCGATATTGCTGCACATCCTGTCGTGCCGCTTCACCTGTAATCCATTGGCTTTCGCCATTCGCCATCGCAGTACGACCGTCAATGCTGATCGCCATTTTAAGTTGCACGTAAGGGAAGCCAGTGCGCATTCTTTTTAAAAAACCTTTGTTCAACTGTTCCGCTTGCTGTTGTAATAAACCAACTGCTGTTTCAATACCGGCATCCGCCAGCATTTTTAAACCACGCCCAGCAACTTGAGGATTCGGATCTTGCATTGCTGCCACCACGCGCTCAACCCCCGCCTCAATTAAACCTTTAGCACAAGGTGGTGTTCTGCCGTAATGCGAACAAGGTTCAAGTGTCACATAAGCTGTGGCACCGCTCGCTTTCTCTCCTGCTTCTCGCATCGCCATCACTTCTGCGTGAGGTTTGCCTGCTTTTTCGTGATATCCTTTACCGACAATCTCACCATTCTTAACCAATACACAACCGACGGCTGGGTTAGGTGTGCAGGTAAAACGCCCTTTTTTTGCCAATTCTATCGCCAATGCCATAAATTGGTGATCTTGCTGTGAAAATTTAAAATTTTGCATTACTCTTTATTCAACTTATCTATTTCTTCACTGAACTGTTTAATATCATCAAAACTGAGATAAACCGATGCAAAGCGGATATAGGCGACTTTATCCATTTTTTTCAACTCATTCATTACCAATGTACCAACCATTTTACTTGGTACCTCTCGTTCTCCGGTTGCTTGTAATGTATGCATTATTCGGTTAACTGCCGCCTCAATCTGCATTTCACTGACCGGTCGTTTCTCCAATGCGTGATAAATCCCTGCGCGCAATTTCTCCTCATTAAAAGGTTCACGATTGCCGTTATTCTTAATAATACGAGGAATAACTAATTCCGCAGATTCAAAAGTAGTAAAGCGTTCTTTACATTGAGTACACTCACGGCGACGTCTGACTTGATAACCTTCAGAAACAAGGCGACTATCAATCACTTTCGTTTCCGGAGCTGAACAAAACGGACAATGCATATTGCCTCCTTCATAAGTTATATTCACTCCTCTATACTACCCTATACAAACTAGATAGAAAGAGGGCAAATAAAATATTTAATTGCAAAACGGTTATGAAAAATCAACCTAACTGCTGCAATAAGTTTAAAATACGCTTATCAGAAATCGGATAAGCGGTTTTTAACTGCTGTGCAAATAAACTGACACGTAACTCCTCAATCATATAACGAACTTCCAAAATTTCATCACTAATCGGTTTAGATTTTGGCAATTTATTCAATAGTTGTTGATAAGCCTGTTGTACACTTTCTATTTTCAACATTAATGCACGATCACGATTAACATCCTGTGCCACTTTATCAAGCCGTTTATCAATCGCCTGAAGATAACGTAATAAATCTGCTAAGCGTTTATAACCACTATTTTCGACAAATCCAGGATAAATCAGTTGATTAAGTTGAGACTTAATGTCAGATAAAGCAAACGCCAAATTAAAATCTAGACGTCCTTTCATCCGTTTATTAATTTCATATGCCAATGTTAAAATCTGCTCAACTTTTTGTGCAATATCCACAGTAGCATCATTTAAATTTTCACGAACAAAATCTCGCAACTGCTCAAATTTCTGTTCCTGCCAAACCACACCACCAAAATCACCGATTAATTTATCAACAGCACAAGCTATACAGTCATCAATAAGTTGCAATACTGTACCGAACGGCGTGAAATAGAGTCCTAATTTTGCTTTATTCGGTAATTTTTCGTGTAAATACTTTATTGGTGAAGGTACATTCAACAATAACAAACGACGTAATCCTTGACGCATTGCACGTTGCTGTTCAAATTCAGTTTCAAACAATTTAATGCCAACCGATTCTTTTTCATCCACAATTGCCGGATATGCTTTAATACTAAAACCTCGTCTTTTTTGTTCATAAAACTGAGGCAAAGTATCAAAATTCCAAATATGAATACCACTTTGCTCAATGCCATCATCTGCCACTTCAGCAATACTTTGCTGTACCTGATTTTTTAAAGAGACTTTTAAAGCATCAAGATCATTACTTTCTGCAATTTTCCGACCTTTTTCATCAATCACTCGAAATGTCATTTTCAGATGTGATGGAACTTGCGACCAATTCCATTCTGTCGGTTCAACCCAAACACCCGTCATTTTGCGTAGTTGTTCACTTAAACTTTCCAATAACGGTTTTTCCAATGCCGTGGTTCGAGCTAGAAACGCTTCGGCATAATTTGGTGCCGGTACAAAATTACGGCGCAATGCTTTCGGCAATGATTTAATCAATGCCACCACCAACTCCTGACGCAATCCTGGAATTTGCCATTCAAATCCATTTAATTCGATCTGGTTAAGTAACGGCAATGGAATATGCACGGTTACGCCATCCGCATCCGTTCCCGGCTCAAACTGATAACTTAGTTTCAGTTTTAAATTGCCTTGATGCCAAAAATTAGGGAAATCTAAGGCACTGACCGATGTTTCATCATTCAACAGGAATGATTTTTCAAAACTCAGTAATTCTGCATCTTTCTTCTGTGCTTGTTGCCACCAACGGTCAAAATGGCGTTGCGATACCACTTCCGCTGGAATACGTTGATCATAAAAATCAAACAGTGCCTGCTCGCTGACTAAAATATCACGACGACGTGTTTTATGTTCCAACTCTTCCACTTCTTTGATAAGCTTCTGATTTTCAAAGAAGAATTTATGTTTAGTGTGCCAATCTCCCTCCACTAATGCAGAACGAATAAAAATCTCACGACAAATCATTGGATCAATGGCACTATAATTAACCGTTCTTGCTTGTACGATCGGTACACCGTACAGTGTTACTTTTTCACTAGCTAAAACAGCTCCCTGTTTTTTCGACCAATGTGGCTCGTGATAACTTTTTTTCACCAAATGCTGTGCCAACGGTTCAATCCATTCCGCTTCAATCGTCGCAACAACTCTACCCCATAATTTAGACGTTTCGACTAATTCTGCTGCCATACACCATCGAGGTTGTTTTTTAAACAATGTGGAAGCTGGAAAAATTGAAAAATGGGCATTCCTTGCGCCAAGGTATTGCTGTTTTTCCGTCTCTTTACTACCAATATGTGAGAGCAATCCGGCTAATAGTGCAGTGTGAATCGGCATATATTCTGCTGCTTCAGTATTGATCGCAAGCCCCATTTCCCGAACACTTAAACGTAACTGATGATAAATTTCCTGCCATTCACGAATTCGTAAATAATTGAGGTAATCTTTTTGACACAAACGTCTAAATTGATTTCGAGAAAGCTGTTTCTGCTGTTCCTGAATATAACGCCACAAATTTACGAAAACCAAGAAATCCGAATGTTTATCCGCAAAACGGCGATGCTTATCATCTGCTGATTGCTGTTTATCAAGTGGTCTTTCTCTCGGATCTTGAATCGACAATGCGGCAACAATTACCAACACTTCACGCAGGCTACCGTTACTTGCTGCCATCAACACCATTTTTGCCAAACGAGGATCTACCGGCAGACGTGCGAGTTGTCGTCCACTTTCCGTTAAAATCCGTTTGTCACCATAACGCCCTTTCACCATTTTGAAGGCCTGCAACTCATCCAATAAACGTAATCCATCTTGAATTTGGCGACGATCCGGTGCATCAACAAACGGAAATGATTCAATATCATCCAGACCTAATGCGGTCATTTGCAAAATGACCGATGCAAGATTGGTACGCAAAATCTCCGGATCAGTGAATTGCGGTCTACTATTAAAATCCTCTTCAGAATAAAGACGAATACAAATCCCTTCACTAACACGTCCGCAACGCCCTTTACGTTGATTTGCCGAAGCTTGTGAAATCGGCTCAATCGGCAATCGCTGTACTTTGGTGCGATAACTGTAACGTGAAATTCTTGCTGTGCCGGGATCAATCACATATTTAATTCCGGGAACAGTCAAAGAAGTTTCCGCAACATTGGTGGCTAAAATAATACGATTTAAAGCTCCCGGATGGAAAATGCGATTCTGTTCCTGTGCCGATAAACGAGCATAAAGCGGCAAAATTTCAGTATGGCATAAATCCCTTTTTTCTAAGGCTTCTGCGGTATCACGAATTTCACGTTCACCATTCATAAAAATTAAAATATCACCTCGACCCTCCGCCTGTAATTCATCTACCGCATCAAAGATCGCCTGCAACTGATCTTGATCTTCACTCTCCGCAATTGGTCGATACCTCACCTCAACTGGATAAGTTCGCCCCGAAACCTCTATAATCGGTGCATTATTAAAATGTTTAGCAAAACGCTCAACATCAATGGTCGCTGAGGTAATAATCACTTTTAAATCTGGTCTTTTAGGCAATAATTGCTTTAAATATCCCAAAATAAAATCATTGTTCAGGCTACGTTCATGAGCTTCATCAATAATCAAAACTTCATAATGATTTAAATAACGATCCGCTTGAACTTCCGCCAATAAAATACCATCTGTCATCAATTTTATCTGCGTATTTTCACTGACTTGATCATTAAAACGTACCTTATAACCAACAATATCTCCAAGCTCGGTTTGTAACTCTTCTGCGATTCGGGTGGCAACAGAACGTGCGGCAATACGGCGAGGTTGCGTATGCCCGATAAATCCTTTTTTCCCTAAACCCAATGCTAAACACATCTTTGGAATCTGTGTGGTTTTGCCCGATCCTGTTTCACCGGCAATCACCACTACCTGATGAGTGGCGATTGCACGCATAATTTCTTCACTACGTTGGCTCACCGGTAAATCTTCCGGAAAAGCAATTTGCAACGGACGTTGTTGTCGTTGCAATAATTTTTGCTTTGCCGTTTCAACCGCATTGGTTAATAAAGCCTGCAATTCCGCTTTTGCCTGTGCCGGAGCTTTTTTTATTCTCGCCGCTAACAAATATTTATCCGCGAACATTACCTGATCCAGTTCGGATAATAATTGTTTTTGCCACGCTGCCAATGGTACCCTGTTTACGTTTTTATGCTTCACATTGCGCTGAGATTTTGTTGCTGTTTTTGTTTGAAATTCCGTCATATTTTTTAACTATTCTTCGATTTGATACTCTGCTTTTAAGGCTGACAATAGCCCTGAAATTAATTGCGCCAGTTCAGTTTCGCTAATAATAAACGGCGGCATAACATAAACCAGTTTGCCGAATGGACGCAACCAAACCCCTTGCTCAACAAATTTAGGCTGTAAGGTTGCTATATTCACGGCTTGTTTCATTTCAATCACCCCGATTGCGCCCAACACTCTTACTTCCTGCACACAATCCCATCGTGCCGCTTCCGCCAAGCCCTGTTTTAATTGCTGTTCAATTCGTTTTATCCGTGCCTGCCAATCGCTTTGTAATAATAGTTTAATTGAGGCATTTGCCACTGCACAAGCTAATGGATTTCCCATAAAAGTTGGCCCGTGCATAAAACATTTTGCCTCACCAGTACAGATAGTTTCCGCCACTTGCTTGGAAGTTATCGTTGCCGACAAGGTCATATAACCCCCAGTTAACGCCTTCCCAATACAGATAATATCCGGAATCACATTAGCGTGCTGATAAGCAAATAGTTTTCCTGTACGTCCGAAACCAGTAGCGATTTCATCAAAAATAAGCAAAACACCATACTGTTCGCATAGTGCTTTAGCTTTCTGTAAATAAACAGGGGAATAAAAATACATTCCACCCGCACCTTGCACAATCGGCTCAAGAATCAAGCCAGCAATGGTTTGATGATGTTTTTCCAACAAATCCTGTAACGGTAAAATCGCTTGCTCCTGCCACGCCTGATCAAACTTTATCGGTGGCTGCGGCAAGAAATATTGAATCGGCAAACTTTTACTGAAAAGTGAGTGCATTCCAGTAACCGGATCGCAAACCGACATTGCGTGCCAAGTATCACCGTGATAACCAGAGCGAATAGTAGCAAACTGATAACGATTACTTTCACCTTTAGCCTGTTGATATTGAATTGCCATTTTCATTGCTACTTCAACCGCAACTGAACCGCTATCGGCAAAAAAAATCTTATCCAATGGTTGCGGTAAAATGGAAAGAAGTGTTTGCGCCAGTTCTGCCGCCGGTTCGTGAGTAAAACCGCCAAACATAATATGGCTCATTTTACTGATTTGTTGTTGCAGTGTTTGATTTAACTCCGGATGATTATATCCGTGTAATGCTGCCCACCACGAAGACATTCCATCAATTAATGTCCGACCGTCTTTTAATGTAATTACTACACCGTCCGCTCGTTCCACCGGATAAACTGATACCGGTTCAAGCATAGAAGTATAAGGATGCCAAATATGTTCACGATCAATAGAAATAAGTTGCTGTAAATCCATTCTTCTCTCCTAAAAATATCGCCTCACAAGGAAATCCTAATGAGGCGCTATTTTTGCTTTAATCATTCAATCAGCATAATTTATTCTTGTAGCTGATCTAACATTTCCTGATTAATTTCAATCTTTGCTTTCTCACGCAATGCTTTCAATAGTGTTGCTTGCAAATCATTTACACGGAACTGCATCAATTGCGAAATAAATACTTTTTGTTGTTCAGCTGATAATTGACCATCTTCAACTTTATCCAAAGCAATCGCTACAATATCACCATTTTGATCTATGCCAACGTGATAACTTGGTTTACCATCTACCGGTAACGGCATTGCAAAAATCTGTTTATCCAACGCCGGATTTTTGCTTTCCGCATAAACTGTAGTCAAATTTTGCTTGAATTCAACCGCACTGTTATCTCCAGCTTGTAATTTAGCAACCAATGCTTTAACACGATCCAACTCAATATTTTCTGCTTTCTCTCGCTGTAATAATGTTGTAATTTGCATTTTTGCTTCAGCTAAAGATTTAGTGCCTGCCGCTTTATAATCGACCACGCGGAAAATGATACTGTGGTTTTCACCAACGCTAATCATTTGTGAGTTCATACCTCCCTGAACAAGTTCTGGGCTGAACATTTCAGTAATCACATTGCTAAAATTTAAAGCAGCCGGTACATCATCACGTGCAAAATAACTTGTCTCTTCAACTGTTAAATTGCCCTCTTTGGCAGCATTAACCAAACCACTTTGATCTTCAAATGCTTTATCTGCGACCGCTTTTTCAACACTAAAATATTTACGTTCTGCTAGATCCTGACGCACAAGATCAGTAATACGACTTTTAACCTCTTCTAGCGGTAATACTGTAGCTTTATTACGAGCCAACACTTTAATAATGTGATATTTATCATCCACTTTGGTTGGTTTGCTATAAGCTCCTACTGCTGTGTTATCAGCCACAGTCTCAAAGGCTTTCGGTAATTGTCCTGCAACCACCCAACTTAAATCACCACCATTAACCGCTGTTAAACGGTCAATAGAATATTTTTTCGCTAACTCAGCAAAATCTGCACCCTGTTGCAATTTGTTGTAAATATCATCCGCTTCCGCCTGTGTATTTACTTGAATATGAGCAATATGTTGTTTTGCCTGCCCCATAAATTGAGATTTATTGTCTTGATAATATTGAGCAACTTCAACATCACTCACTTTCAGCTCTTTCGCCAAATTATCTTTATTAACATCAATATATTGTACTTTTACTAACTCAGGTGTGGCAAAAGCAGCCTTATGATCATTGTAATATTTCTCAATTTCCTGATCTGAAATGGTCTGTTTAGCCGCTAAATCCGCTACTGGGAAAGTTGCTAAACGCACATTTCTTTTCTGAAAGAATAATTTCACAAATTGCTGTTGTTGTGCTTCAGTTAAGAAATCACTTGCCAATAAAGACCCCATTAATTGTGATAAAACTAAATCCTGACGCACAATTTCCGCATATTGATCCGGAGTAAGATTATTATTAGCTAACAATTGTTGATAAACTGCGTTATCGAATTGACCATCTTTTTGGAATACTGGATTCATTACGATCGCCTGCTTAATCGCTTCATCACCGACACCCAATCCCAACTCTTTGCTGTATTGGCGTAACAATTCATCATCAATTAAACGATCCAATACAGAATGACGTAAACCGTTGGTAAATTCGGCAGAATCCGCCACTGCAGCAAATTTATCCCCCATCTGCATCGCCAGCTGTTGATATTGGCTTTGATATTGTTGTTGGAAAAGACGTTGGGAAATTTCAACACCATTTACGGTTGCCGCCGAGGTGTTTTGGCGGGAAATTAAATAACCGGCAACACCACTCAACACAAATGAAATGGCAATGACCGACATTAATACTTTCCAGACCATACTATGTGTATAGCCACGCAGTTTCTCCATCATAATGAGAGCTTCCTTATAATAAAAACAATAATGGACAAAATTATATAGAAAAGTTGGGTTGGCTGCATCTATTAAAAAGCCGGTCATCTTATTTTGACCGGCTTTTTGCTGATTAATTGACAGTTGATGTCATATTTTTACTACTACGTTTTTTCGGAGTGGCTAAATTTTTCACTACCTCAATCCCGACCGGTGGTTTTTCCAGTGCCAATGCCAAAACTTCATCAATAGTTTCAACCGGACGAATATCCAATGCAGATTTCGCATTTTCCGGAATTTCTTCAAGATCTTTGACATTATCTTTCGGAATTAAGACGCGCTTAATACCTCCACGGTGTGCTGCCAATAATTTCTCTTTTAAGCCACCGATTGGCAACACTTTACCACGCAAAGTAATTTCACCTGTCATTGCCACATCGGCACGCACAGGATTACCGGTTAAGCAAGAAACCAAAGCGGTACACATTGCTATCCCTGCACTTGGGCCATCTTTCGGGGTTGCCCCTTCAGGAACGTGAATATGAATATCTCGTTTTTCATAGAAATCCGCATTAATACCCAACTGTTCAGCTCTAGCACGAACTACCGTCATTGCTGCCTGAATGGATTCTTTCATTACATCACCCAAAGAACCAGTGTAATTTAATTTACCTTTGCCTGACACTGAAGCCGCTTCAATAGTTAATAAATCACCTCCAACTTCTGTCCACGCCAAACCAGTAACTTCTCCAACACGGTTTTGATTATCTGCTTTGCCGTATTCAAAACGTCGGACACCAAGATAATCGTGTAGATTACTACTATCAACAACAACTTGTTTCAAGGATTTATCCAATAATAAATTCTTCACTGCTTTACGGCAGATTTTAGAAATTTCTCGTTCTAAATTACGTACACCCGCTTCACGTGTGTAATAACGAATAATATCTAAAATTGCTTCTTCTTTAACGATTAACTCTTTTGCTTTCAAACCATTACGTTCCATCTGTTTGTTCAACAAATGACGCATTGCAATGTTCAGTTTTTCATCCTCGGTATAACCAGAAAGACGAATGACTTCCATACGATCAAGTAACGGTCCCGGTATATTCATTGAGTTGGAAGTGGCAACAAACATCACATCGGAAAGATCATAATCTACCTCAAGATAATGATCACTGAATGTGTTGTTCTGTTCCGGATCTAACACCTCCAATAACGCTGATGCCGGATCGCCACGCATATCCGCACCCAACTTATCAATTTCATCCAACAAGAATAATGGGTTTTTCACACCCACTTTCGCCATATTTTGGATAAGTTTACCCGGCAAAGCACCAATATAAGTTCGACGATGACCACGAATTTCAGCTTCATCACGCACGCCACCTAACGCTATTCTCACATATTTACGACCGGTAGCTTGAGCAATAGATTGCCCCAATGAAGTTTTACCAACCCCCGGAGGCCCTACCAAACATAAAATTGGTCCACGAATCTGATTGGTACGAGTTTGTACCGCTAAATATTCTAGAATGCGTTCTTTAACACGTTCCAATCCATAATGATCATTATTTAAAATTTCTTCCGCCTGTTTTAGATCTTTTTTCACCTTAGTGCGTTTATGCCACGGTACTTGTACCATCCAATCAATATAAGTACGAACCACAGTGGCTTCCGCTGACATCGGCGACATCATTTTTAATTTTTGTAATTCCGATTCCGCCTTTTCTTGAACCTCTTTAGGCATTTTTGCATCAGCAATTTTTTTCTTTAATTGTTGTACTTCATTTTCAACAGTTTCTACTTCACCAAGCTCTTTTTGTATTGCTTTAATCTGTTCATTCAAATAGTAATCGCGTTGATTTTTTTCCATCTGTTTTTTCACACGATCACGAATTTTTTTATCCAAGCTACTGATTTCCATTTCCGCTTGAATTAACCCTAGTAACATTTCAAAGCGAGCAAAGACATTATCTTGTTCCAATAATGTCTGCTTTTTCTCTAATGAGAATGGTATATTGCCTGCTAAAGTATCAACCAGTTTTTTCGGATCGTGAATATCTTTCAATGCGGTCAATACTTCAGGTTTAACTTTATTATGTTGTTGATGTGCAAATTTATCCAATTCAGTTAAAACTGTCGTCTGAATAACATCCAACTCAACATCATTATCTACGATCTCAGTGATTTCACTTATCTCGGCAGAATAATATTCCTCACTCTCAAATGAAAGCACTTTCGCTCTTGATTTTCCTTCGACAAGTACCTTTACTGTGCCATCCGGCAATTTCAACAATTGAATAATAGTAGCAACTGTTCCTATTTGGTAAATATCTTTTGCAGTCGGCTCTTCCAAATTAGCTTCTTTTTGAGTCACTAATAAAATATCTTTGCCACTATCCATCGCTTCATCAAGACTACGGATAGACTTTGTTCTTCCTACATATAGCGGCATTACGATATGTGGAAACACGACAACATCCCGTAACGGTAAGACAGGAATCTGTTTTTGTGGTAACTCTTTGCTCATAATTATAGTTCTCTTGTCTATTTCTATAGTTTGAGGTATATGGGGGAACTTTTTTTGATATCAAGGGTAATAGGTCTTTTTCATCTAAATAAGTAAAAAATCTGCACCTCAACTTTTGGTCAATGTGCAGATTTTAGATTGTAGTATAAACTTAATGAGTTCTTAACAAATTATTTTTTCTTTTTCGCTTTTGCGTTCGGTAAATCAGTTACTGTACCTTCAAATACTTCTGCCGCTAAACCGACAGATTCGTGTAATGTAGGGTGAGCGTGAATTGTTAATGCCAAATCTTCCGCATCACAACCCATTTCAATTGCAAGACCGATTTCACCTAATAATTCACCCCCGTTAGTTCCAACAATTGCCCCACCAATTACACGGTGTGTATTCTTATCGAAAATAAGTTTTGTCATACCATCCGAGCAGTCTGAAGCAATCGCACGACCTGATGCAGCCCAAGGGAAAGTTGCCACTTCATAGGAAATGCCTTCGGCTTTACATTCTTTTTCTGTTTTACCAACCCAAGCCACTTCAGGTTCAGTATAAGCAATAGATGGGATCACTTTCGGATCAAAATAGTGTTTTTGTCCGGCAATCACTTCTGCCGCGACGTGACCTTCGTGAACACCTTTGTGAGCCAACATTGGTTGACCAACAATATCACCAATTGCAAAGATATGAGGAACGTTAGTACGCATCTGTTTATCGGTACGAATAAAGCCACGTTCATCCACTTCAACACCTGCCACTTGTGCATCGATTAATTTACCGTTCGGTGTACGACCGATAGCAACTAACACGGCATCATAACGACGAGTTTCATTTGCGCCTTTTCCTTCCATAGAAACATAAATACCGTCTTCTTTTGCTTCTACCGCAGTTACTTTAGTTTCTAATAAAAGGTTGAATTTTTTCTCAATACGTTTAGTAAAGATCTTAACCACATCTTTATCCGCTGCAGGAATAACCTGATCAAACATTTCCACAACATCAATTTGTGAACCTAGTGCGTGGTAAACAGTTCCCATTTCAAGACCAATAATACCACCACCCATAATCAATAATTTTTCAGGTACTTCTTTAAGTTTTAATGCATCTGTTGAATCCCAAACGCGCGGATCATCGTGTGGAATAAACGGCAATTGAATTGGACGAGAGCCCGCAGCAATGATTGCGTTATCAAATGTAATTTTAGTTTCACCTTCTTCTCCGGCAACAATAATGCTGTTTGCACTGGCAAATTTTCCATAACCGTTTACGATTTGAACTTTACGCATTTTTGCCATACCAGCTAAACCACCGGTTAATTGACTGATAACTTTCTCTTTCCAACCACGAATTTTTTCAATATCGGTTTTTGGTTCACCGAAAACAATACCGTGCTCAGCTAAAGATTTAGCTTCTTCAATCACTTTAGCAACGTGCAATAATGCTTTAGACGGAATACAACCTACGTTTAAGCATACCCCACCAAGAGTTGAAAAACGTTCAATAATAACGGTTTCCAACCCTAAATCTGCACAACGGAATGCCGCTGAATATCCTGCAGGACCAGCACCTAAAACAACTACTTGTGTTTTAATTTCTTTATTCATGTTAAGCCTCTTGATTTTTTCTCTAACAAAATGTTAGGACGGCAATTAAATTAATTATAACAAAAGCCTGATCAACTCAGGCTTTCGTTTCCATTACTACATGACTAAGCGGCGTAAATCCGACAACACACCACTAATATAGGTAATAAAGCGTGCACCGTCCGCCCCATCAATCACTCGGTGATCGTAAGACAATGACAATGGCAACATCAAACGTGGTGTAAATTCTTTACCATTCCACACCGGTGTCATCTCTGAACGAGAAACCCCTAAAATTGCCACTTCTGGTGCATTAACGATAGGGGTAAAGTGAGTACCACCGATACCACCTAAACTTGAGATAGTAAAGCATCCGCCTTGCATATCTGAAGCTGTTAATTTACCTGCACGCGCTTTCTTTGACATTGTTGCCAATTCACGAGAAAGTTCAATAACACCTTTCTTATTAACATCTTTAAATACTGGTACAACCAACCCATTTGGTGTATCTACCGCCACGCCGATATTGATGTATTTCTTCAAGATTAGACGTTGTGCATCTTCAGTAATTGAACTATTGAAGTTTGGATAAGCTTCCAACGCTTTTGCTACCGCTTTCATAATAAAGACAAGCGGAGTAATTTTAACATCAAGTTTCTGTTTTTCAGCTAATACATTTTGCTCTTTTCTGAATTTTTCTAGCTCAGTAATATCTGCTTTATCCCATTGTGTTACATGAGGGATCATTACCCAGTTACGGTGTAAGTTAGCACCGGAAATCTTCTTGATGCGACCTAATTCAACTTCTTCAGTTTCACCGAATTTGCTGAAATCAACTTTCGGCCACGGCAACAATCCTAAACCTGATCCGACATTACCTCCAGCAGCCGATGTAGAAACAGAGCCACTTTCAACCGCTTTAATAGCCGCTTTAACATAAGCTTGAACGTCTTCTTTTAAGATACGACCTTTACGACCTGTACCTTTCACTTTATCAAGATTCACACCAAATTCACGCGCTAAACGACGAACAACCGGAGTTGCGTGAGCGAAACTTGCGCTCTTAGTCACATCTTCATTAGAAGCTGCTGGAGCAGGCGCTGCTGCTGTCGCTTGAGGAGCAGGCGCTGTTGCAGGTTGTTGTGCTGGAGCTGTCGCCGGCGCTGCACCAGCCACTTCAAAGCGCATAATTAATGAACCGGTAGAAACCTTATCTCCTGATTTAATTAAAATTTCTTTTACTACACCGGAAAAAGGAGCAGGTACTTCCATTGAAGCCTTATCACCTTCAACCGTAATTAATGATTGTTCTTCAGCAACGCTGTCACCTACTGCTACCATAATTTCGGTCACATTCACTTCATCTCCGCCGATATCCGGAACGTGAACGTCCTGAACACCTCCACTAACCGCAGGTGCTGCCACCTGAGTCTCTTCCGCTGCAGGAGAAGGTGCTGCTGCAGCTGCTGCGCCGGCAATTTCAAAACGCATAATCAATGAACCGGTAGAAACTTTGTCACCTGATTTAACTAAAATTTCTTTTACCACACCAGCAAATGGCGCAGGCACCTCCATTGAAGCTTTATCGCCTTCAACGGTGATTAATGACTGTTCTTCGCTAACAGTATCGCCTACTGCAACCATAATTTCAGTAACGTTAACTTCATCTCCGCCGATATCCGGAACCTGAACATCAACAACAGAAGCTGCTGCAGTCGGTGCTGCCGCTGGAGATGGCACTGCTTCCGCTGCAGGAGCAGGTGCTGACGCACCCGCTGCTTCTAATACCAACATAGGAGTACCGGTAGAAACTTTATCACCCACTTTTACCAATACTTCTTTTACCACACCTGCTTCCGGTGCTGGTACTTCCATTGAGGCTTTATCGCCTTCAACATTGATCACACTTTGATCAACATCAATGGTGTCACCAACTTTAACCATAACTTCTGTTACAGTAACTTCATCACCACCGATATCTGGAATAGCAATTTGTTTTGACATAATTTATATCCTTTGTGATTGTTACAGTTCATTATGCGTGTAAAGAATACGCTTTATCGGTATCGATACCATATTTCTTAATGGCTTCAACTAACACTTTCTTATCTAAAGTGCCGGCCTTCACTAATTGAGATAATGCCGCCACCACAACGTGATGTGCATCAACTTCAAAGTGTGAACGTAAATTTTCACGGCTGTCTGAGCGACCGAAACCATCAGTACCTAACACCAAATAGCTGCTTGCCGGAACATACGCACGAACTTGGTCAGCAAATAAACGCATATAGTCGGTTGCCGCAATTGCCGGCGCATCATTCATAACTTTAGCAATATATGGCACTTTTGCTTCTTCTTCCGGATGCAACGTGTTGTAACGTTCAATTTCGTTACCTTCTCTTGCTAACTCAGTAAAAGAAGTTACGCTATAAACATCTGAAGATACACCAAAGTCATTTGCCAATAATTGTGCTGCCTCGCGTACGTGACGAAGAATGGCACCTGAACCTAGTAACTGAACCTTACCTTTACCTTGACCGGTTACGGTTTCAAATTTATAGATACCTTTACGAATACCCTCTTCCGCACCTTTCGGCATTGCCGGTTGATCATAGGTTTCGTTTAATGTAGTGATATAGTAATAAACATCTTCTTGATCCGGGCCATACATACGGCGTACACCGTCTTGGATAATAACTGGTACTTCAAATGCAAATGCAGGGTCATAAGAAACACAACTTGGAATGGTTAATGATTGAATGTGACTATGTCCGTCTTCGTGTTGTAAACCTTCACCATTCAAGGTTGTACGACCAGATGTACCACCAATCATAAAGCCACGCGCACGTTGGTCTCCTGCCAACCACATTAAATCACCAACACGTTGGAAACCAAACATTGAGTAATAAACGAAGAATGGAATCATCGGTAAATCGTTAGTGCTATATGAAGTAGCTGCTGCTAACCAAGATGCAGTTGCACCCTGTTCATTGATACCTTCCTGTAAGACTTGTCCATCAGTCGCTTCACGATAATATGCAACCTGTTCACGATCTTGTGGAACATAGTGCTGACCGTGCGGATTGTAGATACCGATTTGACGGAATAAACCTTCCATACCGAAAGTACGCGCTTCATCGGCTACGATTGGAACGATATGTTTACCAATAGATTTATCTTTCAACAATATATTTAATGTACGTACAAATGCCATTGTGGTTGAAATAGGACGTGCTTGAGCTTCAAATAATTGAGAAAACTCTTCAATTCCAGGCACTTTAAATTCTTGAGTAAAACGTGGTAAACGAGTCGGTAAATAGCCTTGTAATGCTTGACGGCGTTCGTGAAGATATTTGTACTCATCTGAACCTTCAGCGAAAGTCACATATGGAAGTTTTTCAAGATCAGCATCGGAAACAGGCACATTAAATTGATCACGAACGTGTTTAACGCCGGAAAGATCCATTTTCTTAACTTGGTGAGCGATGTTTTTACCTTCCGCTGCATCCCCCATACCATAACCTTTGATCGTTTTAACAAGGATAACAACCGGTTTGCCTTTAACTTGTTTCGCTTTATTGAATGCAGCAAATACTTTAATCGGATCGTGACCACCACGGTTCAATGCCCAGATTTCATCATCTGTCATATCTTTAACTAATTCCGCCGTTTCTGGATAACGCCCAAAGAAGTGTTCACGAACATAAGCACCATCTTTAGATTTGAAGTTTTGATAATCGCCATCAACCACTTCCATCATCAATTGAAGCAATTTGCCGGAGGTGTCTTTCTGCAATAAACGATCCCAACGACGTCCCCAAATCACTTTAATTACTTCCCAACCAGCACCCTTAAAGTTGCTTTCCAATTCTTGGATAATTTTACCGTTACCAGTTACCGGTCCATCCAAACGTTGTAAGTTACAGTTGATAACAAAGATTAAGTTATCCAATTTTTCACGTGCAGCAAATGCAATCGCACCGCGTGATTCAACTTCATCCATTTCACCGTCACCAAGAAATGCATAAACAGTTTGATCTGAAGTATCTTTCAAGCCACGATTTTGTAAATATTTTAAGAAACGTGCTTGATAAATTGCATTTAATGGACCTAGCCCCATAGAAACAGTAGGGAATTGCCAAAATTCCGGTAATAAGCGAGGATGAGGATAAGAAGGAATACCTTTTCCGTGAACTTCTTGACGGAAATTATCCATTTGTTCTTCGGTCAAACGCCCTTCAACAAATGCACGTGCATAAATTCCCGGTGCAATATGTCCTTGGAAGAACACTAAATCACCACCATTTTTTTCGTTACGAGCTTTAAAGAAGTGGTTGAAACAAACTTCATATAATGTTGCGGAGGATTGGAATGATGCCATATGTCCGCCTAATTCAAGATCCTTTTTAGAGGCACGTAATACTGCCATAATCGCATTCCAACGAATTACACTGCGAATGCGACGTTCAAGATCTAAATTACCCGGATAATTAGGTTCTTCATTAACTGGAATGGTATTAATATAGTCTGTTGTCATTCCAGTAGGAAGTGAAACGTCATTAGCTCTTGCACGTTGAATGAGTTGTTCAATGATATATTGCGCTCTTTCAACACCTTCTTCACGAATTACTGAATCGATTGCCAACATCCAATCGTTGGTTTCAATCGGATCCACGTCATTTTTTACCATATCCGACATGGGCTATTCCTTTTATCTTATTGTGGTTAAAAAAATGTGTGACGCACAAAACTGCTAGCTATGCATCACCCAGCTGAAAAAGTTGTTAATTAACATTTGCGTTGCTTTTGGAGCTTCACAATTTATTAACTAATTTTAGAAATTTTATTAGATTTTTTGAAATAAAGATAGAAAAAATTTGTCTTACCATAGCAAAATCAGCTGATTTTGTCTATTTTTTTACCATCCATTTTGGGACGTAACCACAAAGGATTACCTATTTAGAACAAAGTGTTACTTCTAATTGCTCTGATAAAAATTCGCTTTCTATCGACAAATTCTGTACAATTCGCCACCTACTAAAATTCCATTACAAAATAGATAACAAAATTATGACAATAACAACTCCAAATATTGGCTTTTTGAGCCTTGGTTGCCCTAAAAATTTAGTGGATTCCGAACGTATTTTAACCGAGCTACGAGCAGAGGGTTATAACATTGTACCAAGTTATGACAATGCCGATTTAGTGATAGTCAATACTTGCGGTTTTATCGACAGTGCTGTTCAAGAATCATTAGAAGCTATTGGCGAAGCCTTAGAAGAAAACGGCAAAGTTATCGTTACCGGTTGTTTAGGTGCTAAAGAAAATCAAATTAGAGAAGTACATCCTAAAGTGCTTGAAATTACTGGCCCACACAGTTATGAAGCGGTGATGACACACGTCCACAAATATGCCCCGAAACCGGAATATAACCCTTATCTCAATGTGGTGCCGAAACAAGGGGTAAAATTAACGCCTAAACACTATGCTTACGTTAAAATTTCAGAAGGCTGCGATCACCGTTGCACTTTCTGCATTATTCCATCTATGCGCGGTGATCTTGACAGCAGACCGATCAACACCATTTTGGATGAAGCAAAACGTTTAGTTGATGCCGGCGTTAAAGAGTTGTTGATCGTTTCTCAAGATACTTCCGCTTATGCGTTGGATAAAAATCAAAAAGAACAAAAAAGCAAAACTGTTTTCTGGAATGGAATGCCGATTAAAAATGATTTAATTACGCTTTGCGAACAGCTTGGAACATTAGGCGTTTGGGTGCGTCTACATTATGTTTACCCTTATCCACACGTTGATAAGCTGATTCCTTTGATGGCACAAGGCAAAATTTTACCTTATTTAGATATTCCGTTACAACACGCCAGTCCGAAAATTCTAAAAGCAATGAAACGTCCGGGTTCAATCGAACGTACATTGGAACGTATTAAACAGTGGCGTGAAATCTGTCCAGAACTGACATTACGATCAACATTTATTGTCGGTTTTCCAGGTGAAACTGAAGAAGATTTCCAAATGTTATTAGATTTTATTCAAGAAGCACAACTGGATCGTGTCGGCTGTTTCAAATTCAGTCCGGTTGAAGGTGCGGTAGCCACAGAAATGGCAGAACAAGTGCCAGAAGAGGTGAAAGAAGAACGCTTCCACCGGTTTATGCAATTACAGCAACAAATTTCCGCCCAACGCTTACAACAAAAAATCGGTAAAACCTTGCCTGTAATGATCGATGAAATTGATGAAGAAGGTATTATCGGGCGTTCAATGGCAGATGCACCTGAGATTGACGGTGTCGTTTATATTGATAATATCAGTGAACAACAAGTCAAGATTGGCGATATAGTGATGGCTACCATTCATAATGCCGATGAATACGATTTATGGGCAACCATCTAACCGTTATTTAACTGTTGTTGCAGTGGGGAGAAGTTCTCCCTATTCTACTGCCAAATAATAAAATCAATGCCTAATGTGTTGCTCGCTAAGTACAAATTGCTTTAATTTTGTGAGGTATAAATGACAGAACAAAACAAAATCCTAACCAGCGAAATTTATCTTGCCGGTGGCTGTTTTTGGGGATTAGAAGCCTACTTTTCCGCTATCGGTGGAGTGTTGGATGCCGAATCAGGTTATGCCAATGGTAACAGTGAAAATCCAAGCTATCAGCAAGTTTGTAATGGTAGTGGACACGCTGAAACAGTCAAAGTCTGTTATGATACTGCTCAAATCAATTTATCAACATTGCTTGAGTACTATTTCCGTGTCATCGATCCAACCACTTTAAACCGACAAGGGAATGATTTGGGTATCCAATATCGTACCGGCATTTATTATACTGATGATCGACAAAAACCGATTATTGATGCGGCAATGGCACGCGAACAGCAAAAATGGCAACAACCTTTGCTAGTTGAGGTGCAACCTTTGCGAAACTACTATCCTGCAGAAGAGTATCACCAACGTTATTTAGAAAAAAATCCGAGTGGCTACTGTCATATTGATCTGAGAAAAGCGGATAATGTCATTATTGATGCCGACAAATACCATAAACCTACTTTAGCAGAAATCGAACAAAATTTAAGTAAAGAATCATTTGCTGTTACACAGCTAAATGCCACCGAACACCCTTTTTCAAATCGTTACTGGGATTTTTTTGAAAAAGGTTTATATGTCGATATAATCAGTGGCGAGCCACTTTTTGCCTCTTCTGATAAATTTCCGTCACAATGTGGTTGGCCAAGTTTCAGCAAACCGATTTCATCCGATGTGGTTACATATCAGCGTGATACCAACCACGGAATGATCCGTACCGAAGTGCGTTCTCGTATTGCCAATGCACATTTAGGACACGTTTTTGAAGATGGTCCTCTCGAAACCGGTGGCTTGCGTTACTGCATCAACAGTGCGACTTTACGTTTTATTCCTTTTGCGGAGTTGGTACAAAATGGCTATGTCTACCTGCAAAAACGGATTAAATAACAACCGCTTAAAATAACAAAGCGGTGTAGATCTTAAGCCTCCACACCGCTTTTTATTTGAAGTTACCTCTGATATTAAATATCAAATTTAACATTAGCGCGATTCAATAAGAACTGCACCAATAATGAAACCGGACGACCGGTTGCACCTTTGTCAGCTCCCTGTTTCCACGCTGTACCTGCAATATCCAAATGCACCCAATTATATTTTTTGGTAAAATTCGCTAAGAAACAAGCAGCGGTAATCGCACCACCCCAACGCCCACCGACATTTGCTAAGTCAGCAAAATTAGATTTCAATAAATCATTATACTCATCATTCATCGGCAAACGCCAAGCTTTGTCATTAGACTGATCAGCCGCATTTTGCAACTCATTGGCTAGATTATTTAACGGCGAAAATAATCCACTATTGACTCCCGCTAATGCCACCACACAAGCGCCTGTCAACGTTGCAATATCAATCACTACTTCCGGCTCAAAACGCTCAACATAAGTTAACGCATCACAAAGCACTAAACGCCCTTCAGCATCGGTATTCAACACTTCTACAGTTAAGCCTGACATTGTGGTTAAAATATCTCCGGGACGATAAGCATTACCGCCAGGCAAGTTTTCACAGCCTGCCAACACACCAATCACATTTAACGGTAAATTTAATTCAGCAACAGCTTTCATCACACCATAAACGGTTGCTGCACCACACATATCATACTTCATCTCATCCATACCAGCACCCGGCTTCAATGAAATACCGCCAGAATCAAAAGTTAGCCCTTTTCCGACCAAAACGATTGGTTTTGCATCAGGATCAGGATTATTTTTAAATTCAATGATCGACATAAACGCTTCATTACGCGATCCTTGTGAAACTGCCAAATAGGATTTCATTCCCAATTTTTCCATCTGCTGCTCATCAACAACGTGGCTATTTAGAGTGTCATAAGCCTGTGCTAATTCAATCGATTTATCAGCTAAATAACGAGGCGTGCAAATATTTGGTGGCATATTGGCTAAATCTTTCGTTTCTTTAATGCCGCTACTGATCGCCATTGCGTGTTGAATTGCAGACTCAGCTAGCGGTAATTCACGGCGCATCGGAACATTGAATACTATTTTACGTAATTCACGTCTAATTTCCGTTTTCACCCGCTTAAATTGAGTAAAGCTATATAATGATTCCTGAGCTGCTTCCACCGCCAAACGTACATTCCAATAAACATTACGCCCCTTAATGTGCAAACCTGTCAAATAACATATAGCTTCCATTGAACCAGTTTCATTCAAAACTTTTACCATTTTTTGAATAATCTGTTTATATTGTCTTTCATCCAATTCACGTTCTTTACCGCAACCAACCAATAAAATTCTATCTGCCGGAATATTAGGAACGTGATGCAATAACAATGTCTGCCCAACTTTTCCTTCAATATCACCACGTCTCAATAATGCACTAATATAACCTTTACTGATATTATCCAACTGCTCTGCCGATGCAGATAAGCGACGCGGCTCGAAAACACCCACCACTAAACACGCAGTACGTTGTTTTTCAACACTGCCGTTTTTGACACTAAATTCCATATTGATATTCCTTCATTATGATTTCTATTGTTGTTAGGCCCTGAAACAAGGTATTATATGCGCCTGAATTTATGTTTTTGAAAAAACTTGAAAACAGATCTACTTGTGAGAACGATTGATTAAAGTATCGTTTTTTATAAAAAAATCAAGCAAAAATAAAGAGAAAACACAGGTCAGCTGCCGTGATTTTGACAAAATATCTAATCAAAGAAACATTAAAAAGCCAACTGGCTATTTTATTTATTTTACTCGTCATTTTTTTAGCACAACAACTTGTCCGCGTTTTGGGCTCTGCCGTCAATGGTAATGTTCCTGTTGATGTCATCTTACCGCTGCTTGGATTAGGAATGCCGACAATGGCACAACTGATGTTGCCACTTAGCCTATTTTTAGCACTTTTACTTACTTTGGGAAGATTATACAGCGAAAGTGAAATTACTGTGATGCAAGCGTGTGGCATCGGCCCCAATGCCCTTGTAAAAGTGGGATTGATTCTTTCTATTGTAACTGCCGTAATTGCTGCTTATAACTCCCTTTATCTCACACCGTGGGCATTAAAAAAACAGGTAGAAGTGGTAGAAAATGCAAAAGCTAATCCAAGTGCATCTGCGATTACTCCTGGACAATTTATCTCCTCCAATAACGGCAATTTTGTGCTGTTTGTTGATAAAGTAAAAGGCAATCAACTTTCCGATATCTATCTGTTCCAAACTAAACAGGTCGGCAAAGTGAAACCATCTGTAATCGTTGCCGAACAGGGAAGTTTCTCCACAGCAGAAGATGGTAGCCAAACATTAACATTAAAAAACGGAGAACGCTTTGAAGGAAGTGCAGTTCTGCCGGAATTTCGTATCACCCAGTTTCAGGATTACTTGGCATTTCTAGCATTTAATGCGGCAAAAACAGAAGAAAACGATCTTGATATGCAAGATAGTAATGCTTTATTGAGAAGTAATTCCGCTAATGCCAAAGCTGAATTTCAATGGCGCATCAGCCTGTTTTTAGCAGTGCCATTGATGATGTTGCTCGCAATTCCATTGAGCAAGGTTAATCCTCGACAAGGTCGTTTTGCCAAAATCATACCTGCATTATTGCTCTATTTAATCTATTTTTTATTGCAAAGTTCACTCAAAACGGCGGGAATCAATGGAAAAATTGAGTCTCACTATTGGATGATTTTAATCAATATCCTGTTTTTACTCTTAGGCATCATCCTCAATTCTGAGATTATCCAGAGTAAATTCATCCAACTTTTTAAACGAGCAAGAGGTTAATCTATGTTTAATACCTTAGATCGTTATATCGGTAAAACAATTTTAGCGACTATTTTTGTTGTTTTATTTTTATTAGTCGGGCTTTCTGCCATTATCAAGTTTGTTGAACAGTTCCGTGCTATCGGCGAAGGAAATTATGACACGGCTAAAGCCATCGCCTACACCCTGCTCACTATTCCGAAAGATATTGAGACTTTTTTCCCAATGGCGGCATTGCTAGGAGCGTTAATCGGTTTAGGCTCTTTAGCTTCAAACAGTGAGCTAGTCGTAATGCAAGCTTCCGGTTTTTCACGTTTTCAAATCGGCTTATCGGTTATGAAAGTTGCTATTCCATTGGTTATTCTTAATATGGCATTGGGTGAATGGGGAATCCCACAGACGGAGCAGTTTGCAAGAGAAATGCGTTATAAATCGCTTACTGGTGGCTCACTGCTTTCGGTTAAAGGTTCAGTATGGGCGAAAGATGGTAACAGTTTTGTTTATATTCAACATATTCCAAAAGAAAATCAGTTAAACGGCATTTATATCTATCAATTTGATCAACATCGTAATTTACAAAAAATGAGTCAAGCTAATCGGGCAACTTATGCAAATAACGAATGGCGTTTTAATCAAATTTCAGAATCGGAGATAAACGGTGATCATATCACTAACCAAAAATATCTAAATAAAGTTTGGGAAACTAGCATTACTCCAGATAAATTAGGGATGGTGTCATTAAGACCTAGTATGCTATCAATTACAGGGTTATCAGACTATATCCAATTCTTAAAAAATACCGGACAAGATACCAAAACGTTTGAACTCACCTATTGGAGAAAATTATTACAACCAATTTCTATCAGCGTGATGATGCTTTTGGCACTGTCATTTATTTTCGGTCCATTACGTAGTGTTACTTCCGGCGTACGTGTGGTAACAGGAATCTGTTGTGGTTTTGCTTTTTATGTTTTGGATCAAGTCTTCGGGCCATTAAGTTTAGTCTATAATATTCCACCATTTATCGGTGCATTAGCGCCAAGCATCTTCTTTGCAGCCATTATTTGGTGGTTAATGGCTCATAAACGGCATTAATTCCCCAATGTTTAATCAAACAAAAAGTGAGATCAAAATAACGATCTCACTTTTTGTAGCTACTACTAATTACCACTTTCATTATCGCTTAAAACGCCGGCGTTGTTGATGAAATGCTTTGGAACGCTGTTGATTTTCTTGTACCTTTCTTAATATTCTCATCGGCACTAATTTAATTTTTCTGCGTCGAAAAAAATGGTGAAAACTGCTGGCAATCACAGCCCCTACCAATAAAATAACAATCACTTCAGCATATAAATAACGAAACTGTTGATTAATCTTACTCTCACTAGTTTGCCCGTATTGCCCATCAAAAGTTACTCGTAAAAAGCCAATCACACTGTTTCCATCAAAAATCGGTTCAACAATCTGTTGTGTCTGTTGCAATGATTTTTCCCCTTCTAAACCTAACTGTTGCCGCAAATTGAGCGCATTGCGACTTTGAGCCAACAACTCACCATTGCCACTATAAACCGAAGCGTCTAGCACAAATTTTTCTCGACTTAGTGTCGTTAGTTGATCCGCCAGTTTCTCTACAGAAACATTATTATTTAATAAAGACGAAAATAGATTAGCCTGCTGTCTTACCAAAATATGCGACAAATTAGACACCTGATTAATACTCGCCAATTGCGAACCGAATTTAAACTGATTTATGCCAAATAAAATAGTCACAATTGTAAAACCACTAACAAGCAAAATAGCGATCAGTAGCAAAATTTTGACACTCTTCTCTCTTACTGTATGCAAGTTATTACCTTTATATTTCTATTCTGAGCAATTTGTGATTAAATGCGGATTGTAGCTTTTCTTTTCATTCTAAAAAAGGTTTTTTTATATGCAAACTCTCGTTCCCGTAATCAATAAACCGGATAATTATCGTGCCGATCAGCAGCAATTTTTACTCTATTGCCAAAATTTCGATATTAACAAATTAGCTCAATTCAGCGCTCAAACTACCGATATTTCGCTACTTGCCGAATGGGATATTTTTGATTATCACTGTGTAATGATGCAACACGACCAACCACAAAATTATATTGAGCTTGCACACCAATACGGTTTTGATCTTTTTGTGATCAGCGGCTATCCATTGCTTGAAAAAGCCGGTTTACTGGTGATGGATATGGACTCCACCGCCATTCAAATTGAATGTATTGATGAAGTGGCAAAATTAGCCGGAACTGGAGAAATGGTTGCCTCAATTACAGAAAGTGCAATGCGTGGTGAACTTGATTTCAAACAGAGTTTACGCAAACGTGTAGGCACCTTAAAAGGCGCTCCAGCAACCATTTTAGATCAAGTACGCAATAATTTACCGATTATGCCCGGTTTAGAGCAGACAATCTCCGAATTACAGAAACTCGGTTGGAAAGTGGCTATCGCTTCCGGTGGCTTTACCTATTTTGCCGAAGTGTTACAAAAAAAATTCAGTTTAGTTGCTGTTTGTGCCAATCGTTTTGAAATTGAAAACGGCATTTTAACCGGCAAAGTAGAGGGAGAAATCGTTGATGCACAATATAAAGCCAATGTATTACAGCAATTAACAGAACAATACCAAATTGAAGCAACACAAACTATCGCCATCGGTGACGGTGCAAACGATCTATTAATGATGCAAAGCGCAGCTCTTGGCGTTGCTTACCACGCCAAACCAAAAGTACAACAACAGGCACAAACTATGGTAAACTTCGCAGACTTAACCGCGTTGTTGTGTATTTTGAGTGCCAATCAACAACAATATAACTTTCAACAACAAAAATAATGAGGAAATAAAATGCCTTCTTTTGATATTGTTTCAGAAATTACTATGCACGAAGTTAAAAATGCGGTGGACAATGCCAATCGTGATTTAAGCAATCGCTGGGATTTCCGCAATGTAACCGCATCAATTGAATTAAATGAAAAAAATGAAACCATCAAGGTTGCCACTGAATCCGATTTTCAGGTAGAACAATTAATTGATATTTTGCGTAATGCGATGCAAAAACGGAATATTGAACCAAGCGCATTGGAAATTCCGGAAAATTACGAGCATAGCGGTAAAACCTATGCCAAAGAAATTAAAGTTAAGCAGGGAATTGAGACCGATCTTGCAAAGAAAATCAGCAAAATGATCAAAGATTCCAAATTAAAAGTTCAAACCCAAATTCAAGGTGATAAAATTCGTGTTACCGGAAAATCCCGTGATGATTTACAAAGTGTAATTCAATTAGTCAAATCCGCTGAATTGGGACAACCTTTCCAATTTAATAACTTCCGCGATTAACGCTGAATAAGGAGGAACACTATGCCACAAAGTGAAAAGAAACCGAGTATTTTTAAACAATGGTTAAAAAAATATGATGATTTCTGTCGTGAACTTGGCATTGATCAAGGTGCTTGCCGAAGTTGTGTTCCTATCTATAAACAAGATCCGGAAACGGAAAAACCGGCAGAGAAAAAAGCCAGTTAATTCATCACTCACACTTAATTCATTACAGTTAATCGGTTGTTACCGATTAACTTTTTTATTTCAAATTTTACAGTAATGCACATTATGAACACCCTTCAACAACAGATTGAACAACTAAGAAATGATCTTCGTTACCACGAATATCAATATCACGTTCTCGACAATCCGATAATTCCGGATGCAGAATATGATCGAATGATGAACCAATTAAAACGTATAGAAGCTGAACATCCCGAATTGATCACGGACGACTCTCCGACACAACGTGTTGGAGCAAAACCGGCAAACGGTTTTCAACAAATTCGTCACGAATTACCAATGTTATCACTTGATAACGCATCCTCAGACGAAGAGTTTTTTGCATTTATTCACCGCATTGAAGATCGACTCGGTGTATTGCCTGATCCATTCACATTCTGCTGTGAACCAAAATTAGACGGTTTGGCAGTCAGCATTCTTTATATCAACGGAAAATTAACGCAGGCGGCAACACGTGGTGATGGCATTACCGGTGAAGATATTACCGCCAATATCCGCACTATTCGCAACATTCCACTACAACTACGCACCGCTACACCACCAGCTCGTTTAGAAGTGCGTGGTGAAGTCTTTATGCCTCACGACGGTTTTGAACGTTTAAACAATCACGCACTGGAACACGGCGAAAAAACCTTTGCCAATCCGCGTAATGCTGCTGCCGGTTCACTACGACAACTCGATCCGCAAGTCACTTATCATCGTCCGTTAATGTTAAATGCTTACGGTATCGGCATTGCAGAAGGCATTGAATTACCGAATACTCATTATGATCGTTTACAATGGCTGAAAAGCATCGGCATTCCGGTTAATAAAGAAATCCGTCTTTGTAACGGCACACAAGAAGTTTTAAGTTTCTACCATTCTATTGCTGAAAAACGTAGCCAACTTGGTTACGATATTGATGGAACCGTGCTAAAAGTGAATAGCATCGCATTACAAGAGCAACTTGGTTTTATTTCTCGCGCACCACGTTGGGCGATTGCCTATAAATTTCCGGCACAAGAAGAATTAACTATCCTAAATGATGTTGAATTTCAGGTAGGACGCACTGGAGCGATCACACCGGTAGCGAAACTTGAACCTGTTTATGTTGCCGGTGTAACTGTCAGCAATGCAACACTGCACAACGGAGATGAAATTGCTCGTTTAGATATTGCAATCGGCGATACCGTTATTATCCGCCGTGCCGGTGATGTGATTCCGCAAATTATCGGTGTGGTTCACAATCGCCGTCCACCAGATGCTAAACCGATAATTTTCCCAACTCGCTGTCCGGTTTGTGATTCAGCAATTGTACGTATTGACGGCGAAGCAGTTGCCCGTTGTACCGGTGGATTGGTATGCGAAGCACAACGGAAAGAGGGCTTAAAACATTTCGTTTCACGCAAAGCAATGGATATTGACGGTGTCGGCGATAAGTTAATCGAACAATTGGTAGATCGTGAATATCTACATACGCCTGCTGATCTCTTCACCTTAAGCAAAGAAACCTTGATGGGGTTAGAGCGTATGGGGGCAAAATCAGCAGAAAAAGCGCTTGCCAGTATCGAAAAAGCAAAAAAAACCACCCTTGCCCGTTTCCTTTTTGCGTTGGGTATCCGTGAAGTTGGAGAAGCAACTGCACGCAATTTGGCAAACCATTTTCATACTTTGGAAAACATTAAAAACGCCACATTTGAACAGTTACAGCAGGTGCAAGATATCGGCGAAGTTGTCGCTAACCGCATTATTCTGTTCTGGCAAGAAGAGCATAACCGCAACGTAGTAGAAAAATTGATTGAACAGGGAGTAACTTGGGATGATGTCGCTATCAAAGAAATTTCTGATAATCCACTTAAAGAAAAAACCGTAGTACTTACCGGCACATTAACACAAATGACGCGCGATCAGGCGAAAGCGTTGTTATTGCAGTTAGGCTGTAAAGTTACCGGCAGTGTTTCCAGCAAAACCGATTTTGTTATTGCCGGCGATAACGCAGGTTCAAAATTGCAGAAAGCCGAAAGTTTGGGCATAAAAGTCTTAACCGAACAGCAATTTTTAGACTTAATTCCGCAAGATTAACTTTCGCTATATCATCATAGCCCTCTGTGAAAGAGGGCTTTGTTATCGAGATTAAACGCGCCTTTTAGCTCATCACATTTTCAACCGGTACAGATTTGCTAAAAACCCCATAAACATCCGCAGATGATTGACATCAGATTAAAAAATGACACAATAACGTATCACTAAATGATACATCAACCAACGAACATAGGGAGATATCTGATGAATATGAGATTACAAATAAAACAATGGGGAAATAGTAAAGCCATTCGCCTACCAAAAGAGCTTACTAATTCTATGAACCTTGATATGGGTGATTTTTTAGAATTAGAACAAATTGATGATAATACACTTAGAGTAGTCGTTGTGTCTCATAAAAAAACAACAAAAAGATTAACATTAAACGAACGCATCGCAATGACTGCATCTAAAGAGTTACCTACCATCAAAGAATGGGATGATCTACAACCGACAGGAAGCGAAATTTAATGGCAAAATCTGCAATAAAAAGAGGCGATATCATCACAGTTTGCTTAAACCCAGTGGTTGGCAAAGAGTTGCAAGGTGAAAGACGCCCAGCATTAGTATTAAGCGATAAAACGTTTCATAATTTAGGCTTTATGATGATTGCGCCTATTACACAAGGAAATGCCGCACTTGCCAGAGATAACGGTTTTGCCGTCACCCTAAGTGGAACCGGTTGTAAAACACAAGGAGTTATTGTTGCATACCAAGCCAGAATAATCGATTTTAGAGGCAGAAATGCCCAAAAAGTTGAATCTGTACCTAATTATATTTTGTCTGAAGTACAAGATATTGTTGAAGCAATTTTAAGAGATTAATTTTTAACGACAAACAGTCAATACTGTCCGATGCCCGACCAAGAGATAATCGCTAAAAAATCTTAGCCCTCTGTGAAAAGAGGGCTATCTTTTGAACTCATCACAATTTCAACATTAATAATCTGTCATCAATAGGAGAGGGTTGAAACCCATAATTTAAATAAAATCGCCTTGCATTATCGTTAAGTGCGTGTACCAACAAGGCTTTCACGCCGACTTGTTCTGCTACAATTTTTGCTCGTAATACCGCATCTTTAAGCAAAGCAGCACCTAATTTTTGCCCTTGATATTTCACGTCTATGGCGAGTCTGCCTAACACAATAACGGGAATCGGTTCGGGCATATTACGTTTTAATGCACCGGATACAAACTGATGCGTTACTGATCCTGCGGCTAAAGCATAAAAACCGACAACAACATTTTCGTTGCAAATCACAAATGTTCTACTTGCTTGATTTTGCTGATTTTTCAAGGCATTACGCTTAAGCCACAAATTTAGCACCTCTTCACCGCAATCGAACAAGCTCAAATGATGATGGGACTTCAATAATTCAGGTGCGGAATACATTTTTACTCCCACGGTGATTTAATATTCATTAATTTTTCTAGACCGGCATTTGTTGAATGAGGTTGCTCCAGTATCTCAATAAAACGATTAAATTTTTCATCATTTAATTGGAATACTGTTCTATCTAAAATCACATTTTGAGCATAGATGCAGGCGGCATCCAGCATAAAATCGGACCGCGTTTTACCAAGCAAAGACGCAGCATAATCAATTAAATCACGCTGACTGGGTTCGGCTCGTAAGTTAATCGCTGCAGTACGCATAATTCTCTCCATTATCTACTAATACACAATCAATATACAAATTGTATTGTGTATTGATTGTATATGCAACATTATTGCGTAATGGATTTAATTAATTATAAAAAAACCCCGAGAAAACTCTCGGGGTATAGAGGTATGTTTATAGATAACAATTAGAAGTAAACGCGGAAGCCTACGCCAACTCTATTATCATTATATTTTTCACTAGCTTGGTTTTTATACTTAAATGTACCAGCTTCTAAGTAAGTGACTACAGATTTAGTAAACCAATAATCTGTACCTAAGATATAGGCATTAAGCTTAGTATATTTTTCACCATCTGCTGAAGTTGCTTTACCATTAATATATTCACCATAAAGAGAAGCATTGTCTAAGTATTTATATTTAGCACCCACTTCTAATGCACGCAATTTATTAAATGGAATTGCTTCGGCATGTAGTTCTTTATCAAATTTGTAGCCGATTCCATCAAAATCATCTGTTGCTTTTTTCTGTGAATAGTCAACACCAAGAGAGAATGGACCAGATACCAATTCAGCGCCTACTAAGAAAGCATTTACTTTATGTTCTTTAATAGGAGCATTTTTATATTCATCCACTTTGACTTGTGAAAAACCTGCTTCAAAGTTTAATTTAGTATCAGCTGCAAATTCTGGTGTAGTATAAAATGCAGATACGCCAAATCCTGAGCCGTTGTTAAATTCATCTTTATTTTTTTCACCAAAGAGATAATCTAGACCGAAGCTAAAGCCGGCAAAATCTGCAGAACGGAATTTCGCCACTTTATCGCCATCAGTTTTAGTTTGTTTTATACCACCCAAATCATAGGTATAGTCTGAAACAGCAACATCATCAAGATTGGTTGGTTGTTTACCAAAGGTTAAAGTACCTACACCCTCTTTTGCAAAACCGGCATAAACACGTTTCGCTTCAATATCACCAAATGATTTTTTATCATTGGCATCAAAACGAATTTCTAAATTAGCTAATGCACTGTAACCATCACCTAAATCTTGAGTTCCTTTAATAATGACACGAGAACCTGCATTTTTAAGATCTGCACGTTCTCCGGTATTTTTAGAGAGAAGTACACGGAAAGATCCGGCAACTTCAACCTTAGTACCATCCTGGTTATAAACTACGGCTGCGTTTGCGGAAGTGGCTGCTACTGCTGCAACTGCCAATGCGACTAATGTTTTTTTCATAATTGACACCTCTGTGTTAATTGTTACTTTGCTTATCGCTCCGTAACAGTAATAAACAGATGCCCATATTTTTTTAGTTATTTATTTGATGAATCAAGGATCAGCAAATTTTTATGCCCTTTTCGCTAAGTTGTAGGGAATGTATTTTTCATTATTAAATCTGGAAAAAACGATATAAAACGAACAATAATTAAACAATTAAATGTAAAATGTATCTTTTTTGTAGCGGAAATTAGTATAAATACTCTAACTAATTAGGAATATTTCCTTTTTTTCTCTTCAAAATACATTCCCTACAACTTAGTAGATGTGATTTTTTTTGCGCATAGCTTTTTTTAAAAAGCAAGATAAAAACAAATTTTTAGAAAAAACAAGTTGATTTTTTAATCAAAAAAATTTTTTTCCTGTGATTTAAATCACATTATTGAAAAAATCTTTAAAAAATCGAAACTTTTTATAAATAGCAATAAATAACCATAAAAATATAAATTTATTCTTTATTTTTCAAATAGATAAAAAATATAATTTCTTATTTTACTATTTTTGAAGTTATTATTATTTTATAATAAAATTTTGGAGATTTTTTCAAGTTATTGATTTTTAAATGTTTTTAAAAAGTTCCCTAAAAATGAAAAAAATTTGACAGATAATAAACTGGGTGTAGTATCTATACAGAATTTAAATGGTCGATAATCATAGATTATCAAAGCAAACACTGTTACGGAGCGATAAGCAAAGTAACAATTAACACAGAGGTGTCAATTATGAAAAAAACATTAGTCGCATTGGCAGTTGCAGCAGTAGCAGCCACTTCCGCAAACGCAGCCGTAGTTTATAATCAAGATGGTACTAAAGTTGATGTTGGTGGACAAGTTCGTCTAATTTTATCTAAAGATAAAAATGAGAGAGCAGATCTTAAATATGGTTCATCTCGTATTCACGCAAAAGTAAATCAGGATTTAGGTGATGGCTACAGTGCATTAGGTCATTTAGAAATTGGTCTTAAAGGCGATCAAGATAATGTTACAGTACGTCGTGTTTATGCTGGCTTTGCTAAAGAGGGCATTGGTCAATTAACATTCGGTCGCCAATTATCTAACTTAGATGATTCTGGATTATCAGATTTTACCTATGACTTAGGTGGTATTAATTTAACAATGACAGAGGGTAACAAAGTTGCTCGTTTCCGTAGTGCTGAATTTGCTGGGTTAGAACTAGGTTTAGATTATTTCTTTGGTGAAAATGATAAAAATGAATATAACCATGGCGCTGGATTTGGTACCTCACTATTCTATACTGCTGAAGTTGCTAATAATACTACCTTACAAGTAAATGCTGGCTTTTCTCAAGTTAAAGTGAAAAAAGGTTCATTTGATTTAAGTGAATATAATTTAGCTTCAGTTGACTATGAGGCACACAAATTAAATGCGTTCATTGTTGGTGCAAAACTAACAACAGGTCCTTTTGCTTTTGCTGTTGATTATTCTCAACAAAAAGCATCAAATAACCAAGTTGGTATCGGATTCAAACTACCTCATGATGATGGATTGATTGCCTTCCCAATCAATAAATTACAACAACTTGAAGTTGGCGCAAAATACAGTTATTTAGAAAATGCCTCTGTATATGGTGAATATATTTATCGTAAAGCAACCATTTCAAGTGATGATCCAAAAGTAAAAGTAAACGAATTTATCTTAGGTACAGATTATAAATTCGCTAAAAACGTTATTACTTACTTTGAAGCAGGTACAGCAAAAGCTAAATTTGATGGTGAATCAGCAAGAGATCATAAATTACGTGTAGGATTACGTGTCTTATTCTAATTGTTAATAGTTAAACATACCTCTATACCCCGAGAGTTTTCTCGGGGTTTTTTATTATTGACTAATCAAATTTCCCACAAATTTCAATAAGCTTAAACTTGCCAGAATAGAAATAGATTTTAGGCAGAAAGTTATCATTTTTCGAGCATAGCAAGGAGAAGTCTTTTTACTGTTCCAAGATCTACAGTAATGAGAATTGACAAATACACTATTTTCTTAGCTCTCCAAACCCACTTTTCTCATTCGAAATAGTTGGACAAAAAACAAAAACCCCGATCAACTGATCGGGGTTTCACAACTAACAAATTAAATTAGAAATAAACACGGAAACCAACGCCGATTTTGTTATCTCTGTCTTTGTTATTGTCTTGATCTTTATATTGGAATGTACCAGCTTCTAAGTAAGTTACAACTTGTTTAGTAAACCAGTAGTCAGTACCTAGGATAAAGCCGTTCATAGTTACTTTATCATCACCACTGTTTGGAGTTGCTTTCTTGTATTGGTATTCACCATATACTTTCGCATTTTCTAAGTAGTTATATTTAGCACCAACTTCCAATGCTTTAACTTTATGAGCATTAATGCCAACTTCAGTTGTACCAAATTCTAAATTGTTAGTGCCATTAGTAGTGTGTTCTTCAGACCAGTCAACTGCTAATGCAAACGGACCAGTTGCTAATTCAGCACCAACAACATAAGCGCTTTCATTGTAATCTTTTACATTTCTTTCAAATTTCTTAACTTTAGTGTAACCACCGTTAACAGTTAAAGTAGTATCATTGGCAACTTCAGCAGTATAGAATAATGCTGCACCCCAACCTTTACCATTTTGTTCTGTGTCAGAATCTTTTTTCGCATCACCGAAGAAATAATCTGCACCGAAGCTAAAGCCATTCCATTCTACGCTGCGGAATTTAGCCGCTTTATCATCGTGGTTGTGAGTCATTTTCACATCACCTAAATCATAGGTATAGTCAGAAATACCTAAATCATCTTGGTTGGTATTTTGTTTACCGAAAGTTAATGTACCCACTTGATCATAAGCAAATCCTGCATATACATCATGAGCTTCAATTTTATTGAAATCTTCTTTTGCTTCTTTAGTTACTTCATCTCTTGATGAGAAACGTAATTGAGTAGCGGCTAATGCACTGAAGCCATTACCTAAATCTTGAGATGCTTTGATGTCAATGCGTGAACCTGGGTTTTTAAGATCAATACGTTCATTAGAATCTTTTGTTAATTTAACACGGAATTGTCCGCCAACTTCAACTTTAGTACCGTCTTGATTATAAACTACAGCTGCATTTGCTGAAGTTGCTGCTACTGCTACTGCAAGTGCGATTAATGTTTTTTTCATAATTAATACCTCTATAAAAATTTTTTAAGTTACTGTGAACTTTTTAAGAAAATGTAAGTCTAATCGACCTCATTTCGGGGCAAATCCTACGCCAACTTGGGTAGTTGATCAACCTTTATTTATTTTTTAGCCTAAAAAACAGTCAAAAGAACACTTTTTTTGCATAAAAAAAACACAAAACACTCCAAATGATGTTTTTTTAGACAAATTTTTAAACTATTTTTCCTAAATTTGTTTAATCTTCTCTTGCAACTTGACTGACCAATCTACGAGGGTGTAGCACATTATTAACTATCTCCGCTACCCCAATAAAATGTGCATTTTCATCATAAATTCGGTAGTGCATTGTGGCTAATGGTTGCGTCAATTTGATACGTTGCCCAAATATTAATTTTTCAGCCTGTTGCAAGGGTAATATCAATTTGGGCAAGCTCGCAACCGCCGTATCTATTGGCAATAATAATCTATCTAAAGCGGTAAAATCGTGACTTTGCGCTAATTCTGCCAACTGTTCCATTGTTACCATTGCTTCATAAGGATAATTCGCTACTTTGGTACGTCGCAACATTGTAACGTGTGCACCGCAACCAAGATATTCACCGAGATCATCAATCAATGTTCGGATATAAGTGCCTTTTGAACAATGCACTGATAAAGTGAGATAAGGTTTCTGATATTCAATAAAATCAATTGAGAAAATAGTAATTGGTCGAGCTTGACGCTCAACAGTAATACCTGCACGCGCATATTCATAAAGCGGTTTCCCTTGATATTTTAGTGCAGAAAACATTGTTGGCACTTGTTGTAACTTACCAGTAAAATGAGGCAATGCTGATTTAATTTGTTCTAAGTCCACATTAATTGCTTTGCGTTCCACCACAGTGCCTTCTGCATCGGAAGTATCTGTGCGTTCACCTAGTTTTGCTGTAACCAAATAACATTTATCGGCATCAAGCAAATGTTGCGAAAATTTGGTCGCTTCGCCAAAACAAATAGGTAACATTCCTGTCGCCAACGGATCCAATGCCCCTGTATGACCAGCTTTATTTGCTTGAAAATAACGCTTTACTTGTTGCATTACTCCATTTGAACTGTTGCCTTGCGGTTTATCCAACAGAATAATACCGTGTAAATCTCGTCCTTTTTTCTTTACCACCATTACTCCTGATCTTCGTGATGTTTTGCTTTATCCCGATTAATCACTTCTGTCACTAGATTAGACATTTTCATTCCTTCAACCAGCGAATTATCGTAAACAAAACGTAATTCCGGCACAATACGTAAACGCATTGCTTTACCCAATAACGAACGGATATAAGGTGAGGCATTATGTAATCCCTCCATTCCCTGTTCTATCTGTTGTTCATCCTCATCAAAAAGAAAAGTAACAAAAATTTTAGCATAAGCTAAATCTTTCGATACTTCTACATCAGAAACAGTTACCATACCAATTCGAGGATCTTTGACTTCACGTTGCAAAATAACTGCAATCTCTTTTTTAATTTCTTGTGCAACTCGTTGTGCACGGCTGAATTCTCTTGCCATAATTGCCTCCTTAATAAAAAAGCGGCAATAATTACCGCCTTAAAAATTTATTCCATTAAGTGATTCTGAGTTTATCTTTTCAAAGTGAATGCCGACATTTACCGCCACTCACTTTCCTATTATTGATAATGCTCAGCTATTATTCAATTGAGCGTTTTACTTCAACAGTTTCAAATACTTCTATTTGGTCTCCGACACGAACATCGTTATAGTTCTTCACGCCGATACCACATTCCATACCATTACGCACTTCATTCACATCATCTTTAAAGCGTCGCAACGATTCAAGTTCGCCCTCATAAATCACCACATTATCACGTAACACACGGATTGGATTATGACGTTTAACTACCCCTTCAATTACCATACAACCAGCAATTGCACCAAATTTCGGTGAACGGAACACATCACGTACTTCTGCGAGACCGATAATTTCCTGTTTAAATTCAGGTTGAAGCATACCGCTTAATGCCGCTTTGATTTCATTGATCAAATCATAAATAACGGAGTAATAACGAAGATCAAGATTCTCCGCTTCAACCACTTTACGTGCTGAGGCATCGGCACGTACATTGAAACCAACAATGATAGCATTAGAAGCCGCAGCTAAAGTCGCATCGGTTTCGGTAATTCCACCTACACCTGAACCAACAATTTTTACTTTCACTTCATCAGTTGAAAGCTCTAACAATGCTTGACAGATAGCCTCTACCGAACCTTGAACGTCCGCTTTAACGATAATATTCAACTCTGAAACATCGCCCTCAGTCATACTGCTGAACATATTTTCAAGTTTCGCTTTTTGTTGACGAGCCAATTTCACTTCACGGAATTTACCTTGACGATATAATGCGACTTCACGAGCTTTTTTCTCATCACGAACAACCGTCATTTCATCCCCAGCTGAAGGCACGCCGGAAAGCCCTAAAATCTCTACCGGAATAGATGGACCGGCACTTTTTACTTCTTTACCGATTTCATTACGCATTGCACGCACACGACCGTACTCTAATCCGCACAGTACAGTATCGCCACGGTTTAATGTGCCAGATTGCACCAATACTGTTGCCACTGGACCTCGACCTTTATCAAGGTAAGACTCAATAACAACTCCTGTTGCCATACCATCTTTGACCGCTTTCAACTCAAGCACTTCAGCTTGTAACAAAATAGCATCTAATAGCTCATCAATTCCAATGCCTTTCTTTGCTGAAACATTAACAAATTGAGTATCGCCACCCCAATCTTCTGAAATAACACCATATTGTGAAAGTTCAGTTTTCACTCGATCTGGATCAGCTTCAGGCTTATCAATTTTGTTTACTGCCACTACTAATGGCACATTTGCCGCTTTAGCGTGTTGAATTGCTTCAATAGTTTGTGGCATTACACCATCATCCGCTGCTACAACTAACACAACAATATCAGTAGCTTGCGCACCACGAGCTCGCATAGAAGTAAATGCAGCGTGTCCTGGAGTATCTAAGAAGGTAATATCTCCGTTTGGTGTATGCACGTGATAAGCACCGATATGTTGGGTAATTCCTCCTGCCTCGCCTGCAGCCACTTTCGCTTTACGAATATAGTCAAGCAATGAAGTTTTACCGTGGTCAACGTGTCCCATTATGGTTACTACTGGCGCACGTGGTTCTGCTTCCGCATTCATATCACGGTCACTTAATATCGCTTCTTCCAATTCGTTTTCACGGCGTAACACCACTTTATGTCCCATTTCTTCAGCAACTAATTGTGCTGTTTCTTGGTCGATAACTTGGTTAATGGTTGCCATTGCTCCCATTTTCATCATCGTTTTGATTACTTCAGTCGCCTTCACTGCCATTTTATTCGCTAATTCACCGACAGTAATGGTTTCACCAATCACGACATCACGAGTAACAGGTTGTGCCGGTTTAGTAAAACCTTGTTGCAATGCACTCTTACGATTAGATTTCTTACCTTTCGCATTTTGTTGCTGATTATTACGGCGATTCGCTTCACGTTCGTTTTTAGAAGACTCCTCGTCACGATTGTTTTTCTTCGCTTTCGCTACTTTCTTACCACGACCACGATTTTCATTGCGACGCTCTTCTTCATTTTCAGCCTCACGAGCATAAGAAGAGGTTAAGTGATAATCGGAATAGTCATCCACATCATCATCGCTAAAATTGTCATCTTCAAAATCAGCATAGCGTTTGGCATCTTCTGCCGCTTTGCGAGCTTGCTCTTCCGCTTTTTGGCGTGCGGCTTCTTCTGCTCTACGACGAAATTCCTCTTCTTCCGCTTTGCGTTTCTGTTTATTTTCGTCTTTTACAGCGGTTTTCTTGGTTGTCTCAGCTTTTGTAGCATCTGCCACTTTCACCTGTTCAGCTTCTTTTTTCGCCTGCTCTTGCGCCTCTTTTTGCGCTTTGGCTTCTGCCTCTTTTTTCGCTTTGGCTTCCGCCTCTTTTTGCGCTTTAGCTTCCGCCTCTTTTTGTGCTTTGGCTTCCGCCTCTTTTTGCGCTTTAGCTTCCGCCTCTTTTTGCGCTTTGGCTTCCGCCTCTTTTTGTGCTTTGGCTTCCGCTTCTTTTTTCGCTTTAGCTTCCGCTTCTTCTTTAGCGTGAGTATCGATCACACGTGTTTTACGTGTCTCAATTTTTACTTCTTTGCTTTTGCCACTACCATTTTGTTGCACTGTTAAGGTGCTGTGTGTTGAACGTTTTAATTTCAACTTGGTTGGCTTTTTCTCTGTTAATTGGGTATCAGTTTTTTTATCACTCATCTGTACGCCACCTTATTATTCTTCATTTCCGAACCAGCAAATATTACGTGCTGCCATAATCAATTGAGCCGCCTGTTCTGCCGATAATCCTTCGATATCCGCTAAATCATCAACTCCCTGTTCGGCAAGTTCTTCCAATGTGGTAATTTTCTTTTCAGCTAACTTCACAGCCAAATGACGGTTCATTCCATCCAATTTAAGTAAAGCCTCTTCCACATCAATATTTGCCAATGCTTCTTCTTCTGCCAATGCAATTTTTGTCAATGCTTCTTTCGCTCTATTGCGTAACTCTTCGGCAAGATCTTCATCAAAACCGTCAATTTCTAGCAACTCTTCAATCGGTACATACGCAATCTCTTCCAAATTTCTGAAACCTTCTTCAGTCAGAAGATTGGCAAAATCTTCATCAATATCAAGCGCTTCCATAAATAAGTTCATTGTTTTTTGATTCTCAGCCTGATGTTGGTTTTCTAAATCATCACTGCTCATTACATTTAATTTCCAACCAGTAAGACGAGAAGCTAAATTCACATTCTGTCCATTACGCCCAATAGCTTGTGCCAAATTAGCGGCTTCAACTGCAATATCCATTGATTTTTTGTCTTCATCCACCACAATGGAAACTACATCTGCCGGAGCCATCGCATTAATCACAAATTGTGCCGGATTGTCATCCCAAAGCACGATATCCACACGTTCGCCATCCAGCTCATTGGTAATAGCTTGAACGCGCGCACCACGCATACCAACACAAGCACCAACTGGATCAATTCGCTTATCGTGGCTCTTCACTGCAATTTTTGCTCGTACCCCAGCATCACGCGTTGCCGCTTTGATTTCAATCACGCCCTCACCAATTTCTGGTACTTCAATTTTGAATAACTCAATCAACATTTCCGGTTTAGAACGGGTTACGAAAAGTTGAGGCCCTTTCGTATCAGCATTGACTTTATATAACACACCACGCACACGATCTCCTGCACGGAAATTTTCACGTGGTAACAAATCTTCACGCAGAATAATTGCTTCAGCTTGGTTTCCTAGATCAAGGATAACATTTTCACGATTTACTTTTTTTACAATACCAGTGATGATTTCACCTTCACGTTCTTTGAATTGTTCAACCACTTTATTACGTTCAGCATCGCGAATTTTAGCACTGATAACCTGACGCACAGTTTGCATTGTAATACGATCAAAAGGAATAGATTCAATTTCATCTTCAATATATTCACCTAATTGAATTTCCGGTTCTTCTATTTGTGCCGCTTCCAACGTAATTTCTTTGGTTGGGTGGGTCACATGTTCTACCACTAACCAACGACGAAAAGTAACAAAATCACCGTTTTTTTGATCAATTGAAACACGTACATCAATATCTTGTTCATATTTTTTCTTGGTTGAAATAGCGAGGGCACTTTCCAACGCTTCAAAAATTTTCTCTCGAGGTAATAACTTTTCGTTTGATACGGCTTCAGCCGCTAATAAAATTTCTTTACTCATCTTTGTCTCTCTATCATCTCTTAAATTCTAATTTAGAAGGAAATTTTCGGCACAATATTAGCTTTTTGAATGTTACTAAAAGCAAATACCTGTTCCTGTCCCTCTACGTTTAAAGTAATCATATCGCCATCAACTTTAACTAAATCACCTTGCCATTTTCGGCGACCTGACATTGCGATACGTAAATGAATTACAACCTCTTCACCAACAAAACGTTGATAATGCGCTAAAGTAAATAAAGGGCGATCCAAGCCTGGTGATGACACTTCAAGGTTATATTTATCGCTAATCGGATCTTCAACATCTAAAATTGCACCGACTTCACGACTCACATCACTACAATCATCAATAGTTACGCCATTTTCTTTATCTATATATAAACGGACTGTTGAATAACGACCAGCACGGGTACATTCAACCCCGAGCAGTTCAAACCCCATATCTTCAACAGTAGGTTGTAATAAATCTTGTAATTTTTGCTCTAGCGTTGCCAAAGATAATCTCCTTGTTAATTGTCAAAATTAAGGTACAAAAAAAGGGCTTATAGCCCCGTTTCTTCGTGTTAACCAAACTGAACAAATAAATTTATCTACTTAAATTTATTCCACAAAAAAACCCCTAACGGGGCTTATCTCTCTTAAAACTAAACCAATTTTAATTTTTAAAATTGGTTGCGGGGGCTGGATTTGAACCAACGACCTTCGGGTTATGAGCCCGACGAGCTACCAAGCTGCTCCACCCCGCGTCTGAAATACGTGGCGTATTATACATATATTTTTTGCTTGGGCAAGGATTTTATTGAATTTTTTATTGTAATTTTCAACTTTAATTCTTTAGTTTAAATTTCGCCCTAAAAGATCCCCATTCATTCAAGACCTAATCACAACAAAATAAAACCATCTCTTGGTTAAAAACAACCTCACACTATGATAATTTCCTCGCAACAAAATACATCGGCACATAACTCAAATAAACAGAGCCATCCGCCAACGCATATTGCTGTTGATATACTTGACAAAATTGTTGAAGTTTTCCTTTTGTCCATACCGTTTTTTGAACAGCCGTTACGCCAGTTGCTTTTAAATGACGTAATACTGTCAGTGGTGAATCAAATCTTAGGCGAATCGTTTCCGTGTCTAAATGCTCCAATAAAAAATGTGGTTTAAGCCAGTATTGCCATTCTTGAGTTGTTGGATAAGTTAAACCGACTCCGGTTAATGTGCTGATTTCCGTTAAGTTATTTGGCGCAAAAGTGTTAAATAACAGCATCCCATTAGCATTAAGATGCTTTGCACATTTTGCTAAAAAAGCTTCTTTATGATGTAGCCACTGTACTGTTGATGCTGAGATAATCAAATCATAATGCTGTGTTAACTTTAATTGTTCAATATCACCACCAATAAAACGTACCTGATCTACATTAGCACATCGTTTTTGCTGTAAATTTTGGTGAATATTATCGCTAAGGTAAAGATCGTTCAGATCCAATTCAGTTATTTTTACTGCTTTTATTAATCGTTCACTTAAATCACCCGTGCCACAGCCAATTTCTAACACACGATAAAACTGATGTTTTCCTGTTGTCTGTAATAACTCTATCAAATGTTGATTAATTTTCTGCTGCGCTATCGCCTGTTGCCCATAACTGAACTGCGCTGTTTGGAAACGTTTCGCCACCTGTTCTTTATCAATCAGTGCCATAATTGTTGCCATTGCTGAAAATAAGGAAAAGCATAATGTCCGGCGTCAATTCTTTTAATTACACAACGAGGTTGCCAATAAGTTTGTTGATTAATCACTGGGAAAATATAATCCTGTGTTGCAATCCACGCCTGATGCCATTGAAATATTACCGCTGGTCGCTGCTTGATTTGTTGAGCAAGAAATGACAACTCCCGTTGTATATTTTCTAATGAGCGATAATCCGGCAATTGTTGATATTGAGCCAACAGCTCTCGACTTTGACACATTCTACGTTCAAATTTATTTCTTGTAGTAGTATTTAAATTATCTAATGTTCCCTGAAAGATATCCGTCGGAATACCAAATAGATCATCATTCGGTTTAGATGTGCCATTAATAGCAACCGCTTTATGAATGGCGACATTCTGCAATACTTGTTCTGCCACCCAAACACCCATTGACCACGCTACTAAATAGATGTCGTTATAAGCGGAAAAATCAAATTGCAACTGTAAATCCTGATAGTCGTAACAGATTAATAAATCAAAATTTTGTGGTATTTGTAGATGCGCTACCGCACTAGGTGGCGTTCCCCAACCTGCAAAATAGAGAATTAAATTCGAACCTTGTTGTTCAATAAACTCTGTTTTCATCTAAAATCCTTATTGTAATTCTTTCAATGTTTTCATTAATTCAACAATTTCCTCTTCATTAATTGCAGCTGTTAATGAAAAACGAATGCGCGCCGTTCCTTTTGGTACTGTCGGTGGACGAATAGGCAATGCATAAAAATGATATTGCTGTAAACGATGAGCAATCTCCAATGCTCGCTGATTTTCACCAACAATATAAGGCACAACATTCGTTTCGCTCGGCATCGGCAAGTTCAGCTCATCTTGAATAAAATTTCGTAACTGTTGACTTATTTTAACTAAATGTTGGCGACGGTCGTGAAAACTAGCAAGTTTTTGCCAAACAAAATAGCTCCAAGCTACATTAAATGGAGGCAAAGCGGTGGAAAAAATCAGCGGTCGCATCGTGTTAATCAAATAATCTTTTACCTCTTGCTCACATACAACAAATGCTCCTGTTGAAGCGAGTGCCTTGCCAAACGTGCCGACTAAAAAATCAATCTGATTGATGTACCCCTGCTGTTCAGCAATACCAAGCCCCTTTTCACCGAAAACTCCAACAGCGTGAGCTTCATCAACATACAATAAAACATTATCATATTGCTGTTTCAGCGCTGTTAATGCCGATAAATCAGCAACATCGCCATCCATACTGAACACACTTTCTGTCACAATAATAATACGTTGATAATCTGCCGCCACTTTTTGCAAAATATTCGACAAATGTTGGTAATCATTATGACGATAACGCATCCATTTGCATTCAGACAAACGAAGACCATCAATAATACTAGCGTGAACAAATTTATCCGCCACGATCAATGTATGTCGATCAGTTACTGCTGGCAAAATACCGATATTGGCGTGATAACCGCTATTAAATAATAGACAGGCTTGGCGTTGATAATCTTGTGCAATGCATTGTTCCAAGTCTTCATAAATCGGGAAATTTCCAGTTAATAATCTTGAGGAAGAACTGGTTAAAGGCAATAACTGTTGTGAGATTCCCGCTAAAAATTGCGTTAAAATTTGTGGTTCTGCTGCAATACCTAAATAATCATTAGAAGAAAGATTTAATAACTTATCTCCTTGTCGCACAATCCACTTACCTTGATGTTCAATTTGTGGAAATGCTCGTCTTTGCCCGATTTGCGCTAATTGTTGTAGTTTTTCACTGAAAAAAGAGGTCATTCGTAATCCTTAACAATTTTTCTCTAATATATAACAAAAAAGGCTGAACAATGTCAGCCTTTGCTTTGAAATTTATTGAAAATTTAGAAACGGTAGTTTAATCCTAGACCGAATAAATGTGCGGTAGATTTTGAGTGGAACGTCCCTTTTAATGAACCTTGCTCCTCATCAAAAGATAAGTTTTTACCTTTCACAAAAGCATAACCTGCATCAACAGATAAATTTGGTGTAAAACGATAAGTTGTACCAAAACTGTACCACATACGGTCAGTATCAGGGATTGAAATAGAGTGATAATTTTGACTTACCGCAGTTTCATCATGAGCGATTCCAGCACGCAATGTCAATGATTCTGTCATATCATAGATAAAACCTAATGCTATACGCGTAGTATCACTGAAATTTTCATCTTTCTGGAATAATTTATTTCCACCATTATGTGCATATAGCTCTTTGAAACGACTCCACTCAGTCCGCTTAATACTATAAGTTACTGCAAATTTAGGTACTAAACGGTGATAGCCAGCAACTTCCCAATAAGCAGGCAGAGGAAGTTTTAATGATCCCGTACCATTACCACTTGTTACACCAAAAGCCGAACGTAATGTTGATGGAATATCAGTTGTATAATTACCATCAAAATCTAAACTGATATGAGAGTGATAGGATAAACCGATACGGTTATTTTCATTAAACTCATAAACTGCACCGACATTCCAACCATAACCCCAAGTATCACCTTCTAACTTGTGTAAAATTGCAGATTTATCCAATGTTTTAGCTTGTTGTGCCATTTGTGCATATTGCTGAGCTTCAGCATTGTTAGATTGAACAGCGGCATCTTGAGCTTTTTGAGCCAATGAAGACGCTACAGCTAAGTTTAAAATCCCCACACGACGCTCAACTACTGCATCGGCATACACTGCATTTACACCAACGCCAACACTGAAATTATTACTGACACGATAGGCACCACTTAAATTAAAATTAATCGTGGTTAAATCCGTTTTACCGCCAAAAAAGCCGGCATTATAGCTGTTATTAAATTCTGTCGCCAAGCCATAATTTACGTTTACTCCGCCGCCGACAGCAAAACGATCATTGATTGGATAAACCGCATAAACATATGGCAGCACTTCTTTCGTAGCGATGTTATCAGCATCTGCATTGTTTCCAAATGTTTCGCCTTTTAAATCAATATTCGGACGAACATAAATACCACCAATGGAAATTTCAGGCTGTTTAAAGAAAGTCATTAATGCTGGGTTGGTTGCCACTACAGAAGCATTTTCCGCCACTGCCGCATCCCCCGCATAAGCACGGCCTAAACCGGAAGTTGAGGTTTCATGTAATTGGAAAGCAGAAGCAAACGATCCTTGAGATGCAACTGCAACCAAACTTGCAAGTAAAGTTTTTGAAAGTAAACGCATTAATTAGTTTCCTTATTATTTATTGATAACTAGTGCCAATTTAAGAGCTTGAATCTTATGCAATATCACGGCATAACTCAACACAATAAGGATTTAAAGCGAAGTGATTAGACCAGTCAACCTTGAAATCAGCTTGATATAGATCAAATTAAATAAACTCTCAACGGTTTTCTTGCAACATCGTGTTAAAATAAATTTGTTTTTTTATCACTTTTTTTGAATTGGAGTTATTTATGAGTCAAATGAAATGTAAACCTGAAGAAGCAAAAGTTTGTTGTTGCGTTGATGTCGGCACAGTGATCGATAATGAAGACTGCAGCGTTGATTTTGCTCAAGTTTATGCCTCTGAAGAACAAGCACAGCAAGCACTTGACTATTTAACTGAAAAAGCAAAAGCAGCCGAAAGCGAACCTTGCAAAATCACAAATGAAATTTCTCAAGTTGACGGCGGTTATCAATTAAAAGCAGAGTTTAATTTCTGTTGTCAAGCGGAAGCGATGATTTTCCAGCTTTCCACTCGTTAATTTTTAACCACTCAAATAGCAATCTACTTTTTATTGTTATTTAACTTATCTAATATTGCCCGATCGAAAGTTCGGGCTTTTTATCACATCCGTGCTAACTTTTGTTCTCAACTTTTTAAATAATTAGAGAAAAAATACCTAAAGGAATATCTCATAATCCCAAATTTCGCAAAGAAAAATGGAGTGGAAATTATTCCACTCCATTTATTTCTGCCAAAATAATCACAAATAATTAAGCTCGGCTTTTACGTTCTTCCTCTTTACACGCTGCTGCAGTGAAAATAACATCTGTAGAAGAGTTTAAAGCGGTTTCGGTTGAATCTTGTAACACACCGATAATAAAGCCAACTCCAATAACCTGCGCTGCAATATCGTTTGAAACTCCAAATAAACTACACGCTAAAGGAATGAGTAACAATGAACCTCCAGCAACACCGGATGCACCACATGCACAGATACTTGCAACAAGGCTTAACAATAATGCGGTCGGTAATGTAACTTCAATGCCTAAAGTATGTACTGCCGCTAAAGTTAAGATGGTAATAGTAATTGCAGCACCTCCCATATTAATGCTTGCACCTAATGGAATAGAAACTGAATAAGTTTCTTCTTTCAAGCCCAAGCGTTGTGCTAACTCCATATTAACCGGAATATTTGCCGCTGAACTACGAGTGAAAAATGCAGTTAAGCCACTAACACGAATACAGGTCCAAACTAACGGATATGGATTTTCTCTGGTTTTCCAGAACACCAAAATAGGATTGATGACAAAAGCAACAAATAGCATTGAGCCAATTAATACCGCCAACACTTGGATATAACCACCTAATGCGGATAAACCTTTATCAGCCAAAGTACTTGCTACTAAACCAAACACCCCGATTGGTGCAAAGGCAATCACAACCTTCACGACCATAGAAACTGCTTCAGAAATATCTAACAATAAATTTTTAGTAGTATCTGAAGCGTGACGTAATGCAACGCCAAGACCGATCGCCCACGCCAAAATACCAATAAAGTTAGCGTTGAAAAGCGCATTGAACGGGTTATCCACCACGTTAAAAATTAAAGTGCTCAACACTTGAGTCACACTTTCCGGTGGAGCGATAGATTTTTCTGCATCTCCCAATGCTAATTCAGTTGGAAATAAAAAACTAGCGACCACAGCCACTAATGCTGATAAAAAAGTACCTAGCAAATATAAATAGATGATACTTTTTAAGTTGCTTTTTTCACCGACTTTACGATTAGCAATCGCAGACATCACCAATACAAAAATCAAAATCGGTGCAATAGAACGTAAAGAACGGACAAAAATTTGACCAAGAATGCTAACATTTTCTGCCAAATTAGTCCCTAATATTGGTTCTAAATAAGGAGAAATCAGTGCTAAAAATATCCCTAATACAAGACCGATAGCAATTCTTTTCACTAACGAGCCTTGAAATAGTAATGTTATAAAACGAGATGAAGTAACCATAATTTATAATTTTCTATACTGTTGTGTTGAAAATTAAGAGATCTTTGATCTCCGCCACACCTTAAGATAGCGGAAAATATAAATTATGCAAATAAAATAATCTAAAAATAATCTTTTTTCTTTTTAATTATATTTTTTACAAAAAAAAATGTCATTTTTTAGAAAAAATATAATTCAACTCTCATTTTCTACAGCTGTTTTAAGGCTATTCAATAATTTTTTGCCATAAATCGCACGCCAACCACACAGCAAATCAGGTAATTTTTGTTGGGATTGTCCCATCCAATACCATTTTAAAAATTGGTGCAGTGATTTCTTGCTTGCAACAACTTGTAATGGCACTTTGTTTTGCACCATCACTTTTAGCTCTTTATGTAACAAATTCAAATATTTTTTATAGTGTGGGCGTTCTGAAATATTTTCAATTAACTCAGGGTATTGTTCTTCAGGCACACGTTTTGCCTGCTCCAACAACAGCAATAATTTTTTGCCATACCGTTTAATTTCTTTAGGGTGTAAACCTAATTCTACTAGTTGCGAGGTATGAACTGGAGCGTGAATAGCCACTTGAATTAAGCCTTCACTACTGACAATAAAATTCAACGCAATATTGCGTTTTATGCCTTCTTGAAAACGCCATTTCGCTAAGAATTTCAAATTATTCAATTCTGCTCGAGTTAAACGCCACGCATTGCCAATGTCTAGATACGCTTTTTCCGGTGAAATTTGGCGACAACGTTTTTGTACAAACAACTCACACTCCTGCTGAATCGCATTTTTCCACTCCGAACTTTCCATTGCAATCGCCATTTTTTGGTAAATCGGCAATAAATAATAAACATCCGCCGCCGCATAATTAAGCTGTCTTTCGCTTAACGGTCGTTTCAACCAATCTGTTCTTGATGCTTTTTTATCCAGCTCTATCTGTAAATAATGTTGTACTAATAGTGCAAAACCAACAGATTGCTGAAATCCTAAAAAATTTGCCATAATTTGAGTATCTAACATTGGCATCGGAATTTGCTGAAATTGTTGATGAAAAATCTCTATATCTTCCCCACTAGCGTGCAAAATTTTCAATACATTTTTATCACTAAGCAACTCAACAAAGGGCTGCCAATCAGTTATGTTTAGAGGGTCGATCAATGCAACATCTTTACCGAAATAAAGCTGAATCAACCCTAATTTGGCATAATAACTGCGTATTCTCTCAAACTCAGTGTCCAATGCCACTACTGAATAATGCCGTGCTTGTTCGCATAGCTGCTTTAATTGTGAATCTTGTTGAATAAATTGATAAGGAATCATTCTACTTGTCTATCTTTCAAAAAGAAAGGCATGAAATCCATGCCTTATTTACCTTACTGTACATTACTGTTTGCGAAAACTATCTTAATATGTAACGCATTATCGTCATCTTCAGCGTTTGAGCCAATGATGAAATTCAGATTAATTTTGTGCTGCTATTTTTGCTCGTTTTGCCAGCTCTTCATCACGCACAACACGGCGTAAAATTTTTCCGACATTACTTTTTGGCAACTCTTCACGAAACTCAATTTCTCGTGGAATCTTATAACCTGTTAGACCACTACGACAATGTTTACGCAACTCTTCCCGAGTTAAACTTTCATCTTTTTTTACCACAAAAGCTTTGATAATCTCTCCTGAAACCGGATGAGGCACACCAATTACAGCGGCTTCAGCCACTTTCGGATTCAACATAATAACGTCTTCTACTTCATTCGGATAGACATTAAAACCAGAAACAATGATCATATCCTTCTTACGATCAACAATACGCAACTGATAGTCATCATCCATTTCAACTATATCACCAGTCGCCATCCAACCATCTTTTAACACTGCTGCGGTTTCTTCCGGTTTATTCCAATAACCTTGCATCACCTGTGCGCCTTTCACCCAAAGCTCACCCGGTTGATTAAGCCCGAGCTCATTGCCGTTATCATCCATAATTTTAATATCGGTATCCGGCACTGGCACACCGATTTTACCAGCGTGTCCGGCGAAATTCGCTGGATTACAAGCAATCAACGGTGAACACTCTGTCATTCCGTAGCCTTCTAAAATATGACAACCAGTTAAATCATACCAACGTTGTGCAATCGCTTTTTGCACAGATACTCCACCACCAACAGTTAATTTTAGCTGAGAGAAATCAACATTTTTTAACTCTTCTTGCTGTAATAACGAATTAAATAAAGTATTTACGCCTGTGATCGCTATCGGACGATAACGCTTTAACTCTTTGATCAAATTAGGCAAATCACGAGGGTTAGTGATTAAAATACCAGTAAGTCCAAAATCAATAAACAATAATGCATTCACGGTTAAAGAGAAAACGTGATACATCGGCAAAATAATAGTGGCATAACGATTATTACCAGCTTTAACAAAAGGCTCAGCCAACCATTTTGCCTGTGCAATGTTGTAAATCATATTGCCGTGAGTGAGCATTGCTCCTTTCGCCACACCGGTTGTACCGCCAGTATATTGCAGAAATGCAAGATCTTTTTTACCAATTTCTGGACGAATATATTGACGATATTTACCAACCCTTAACACTTCACGGAAAGTTACGGCGTGCGGCAATTTATATTTCGGCACTAGCTTTTTGATATATTTAACCACAAAATTGACTAACGTCCGCTTACCGAATGAAAGTTGATCGCCCATTCTAGTTAAAATCACGTGCTTCACATCAGTATTAAAAACAACTTTTTCTAATGTCGAAGCAAAGTTGGAAACCACCACTATCGCGGTTGCACCGCTATCTTTGAGCTGATGCTCTAATTCTCTCGGAGTATAAAGCGGATTAACATTCACCACCACCATACCAGCTCGCAAAATACCAAACAGTGCAATTGGATATTGCAACAAATTCGGCATCATCAATGCAACGCGATCACCTCGTTCCAACTTCAACTCATTCTGTAAATAAGCTGCAAATGCTCGGCTACGCTCTTCTAATTTACGATAAGTTAAAACTTGCCCCATATTGACATAAGCCGGTCTATCCGGATGTTCTCTTACCGCTTTTTCCAACATTTCTACTAAAGAAGATAATGCCAACGTATTCGGATCCATTCTTGATTCAGCCGGATAATTTTTTACCCACAATCTATCCATTTTCTTATCTATATCATCGTTCTAGTTAAAATTCGGTCGTTATCTTATCACAGAATTTACAAAATTTTTATCACGAATGCGTTCACCGATCAGCAATCAACATCAATAAGAGGGTTATTGGTTATACAGATTGGATTAATGAGAATCAGTTTGATGAGTTTTATCCAAAAATACGCCCGCTTCAAATGAAAACGGGCAATCCTAAAGCTAAGGAGGTATTAACGATATTCTACACTGATAATATCAAATTCAACTTTACCACCTGGGGTTGTAATCGTGACATTATCATCTACTTCTTTACCGATTAAACCACGTGCAATTGGTGAATTGACCGAAATTAGCCCTTGTTTAATATCTGCTTCATCATCACCAACGATTTGATAAGTTACTTCATCATCAGTTTCCACATTCACTAACACGACTGTTGCACCAAAAATTACACGTCCATTATTCGCAATTTTCGTTATATCAATAATTTGTGCATTAGATAATTTGCCTTCAATCTCTTGAATACGTCCTTCACAAAATCCCTGTTGCTCACGAGCAGCGTGATATTCTGCATTTTCCTTTAAATCACCATGCTCACGCGCTTCGGCAATTGCTTTAATAATCTCTGGACGACGCACATTCTTTAAATACTCAAGTTCTTCACGTAAAAGATTAGCACCGCGTACTGTCATCGGAATTTGTTGCATTATTTTGATCCCTTTTAACGTATTAATTAACAGTCAAAACAAAACCACATAAGCAATAAACATTGTACTTATGTGGCAAAAATAATAAATTGTGATTTACGAAATCAACGAGAGCTATTATTATTTACCGCATTGCAAAAAATATCAATATTAAAAACCGTTGTTATGATCTTCTCTATTTCAATCAATACGTACATTCGTAAATCTTTAAAATATCTGCTTCCTACATTAAGTTGTGCAATATTTAGCCAATTCGTAAATGCTGCTGTTGATGTAGCCCAATTAACCCGCGAATTACCTAAAGGCGCAAATGTTACGATCACTGCCAAAAATCTTGCCACCAATCAAACCATTGCAGATTATCAAAGCGATATGTTTATGTTACCTGCAAGTACACAAAAAGTATTTACCGCCATTGCCGCAAAGCTGCTATTAACTGATCAATTTAAATTCCAAACCAGCTTATTAACCAACGGAAAAATTGAAAATGGACATTTAAAAGGTGATTTAATTATCAAATTTAGTGGAGATCCAGACTTAACTAGCGGACAGCTTTACAACCTACTCGCCACTTTAAAAAAACAAGGAATTCGCCAAATCAATGGTGATTTAATTTTAGATACCTCCATTTTTGCTTCCCACGACCGTGGCTTAGGTTGGATTTGGAACGATTTAACAATGTGTTTTAATGCACCACCAGCAGCGGTGAATATTGACGGTAACTGTTTTTCTGTAAACATTGATGCCAGTGGTTCTGTTGGCAGTTTAGTTCGTATTGATGTTCCTTCTCAATACCCAATTCAGATGTTTAGCCAAGTTTATATCGTTAATGACAATGAAGCGGGCTATTGTCAATTTGATGTGGTCAGTAACGACAATAACCGTTATCAACTCAAAGGCTGTATCCGCCGTCAACCGAAAAAATTCGGTTTAAGTTTTGCGGTACAGGATACCGATAGCTATGCCGTAGCGATTTTACAAAGAATGTTAAAAAATCTCGGCATTTCATTCAGTGGGCGAGTTCAAATACCATTCCAACCACAGCAAGGTAATGTTTTAGCTACTCATCAGTCTAAAGCCTTGCCGGAATTGTTGAAAAAAATGATGAAACATTCTGATAACCAAATTGCAGATGCATTATTCAGAACAATTGCTTATTACTACTATAAACGCCCAGCGACATTCCAATTAGGTGGAATGGCGGTGAGAAGAATTCTAGAAAAAAACACCAATATCCGCTTTGGTAACAGTGTGATTGCTGACGGTTCAGGGCTTTCACGCCAAAATCTGATCAGCGCTAATACGATGTTGCAAGCATTGGAATACATTGCTCGCAACGACAACACGCTCAAATTAATGCAAACTTTCCCAATCGCCGGTGTTGACGGCACTATCAGTGGCAGAGGTTCATTGATCAGCTCACCATTAGTAAAAAATGTCATTGCTAAAACTGGTTCACTGAAGGGAGTTTACAACCTCGCTGGTTTCCTCAACAACGCCCGTGGTGAAAAAGTCGCATTCGTTCAATTTATCAACGGATACTCCACCGGTGATTTGGAAGATAAAACCAAACGTGCACCGCTAGTCCGTTTTGAATCACAACTTTATCGTGAGATTTATGGGGATTAGTTTTTATTTATTTTCTCAAAATTAAAAAAGAAAACGTTTTGAATAATATTTTTTATTGAGGGATTAAAAAATGTTGGAAAAAGTAGAAAGACTTATTGATGAAATAAATAAAGTGCATCTTACTTTTTCAAAAGATTATTTTGAAACAGGGAAAATTAAAACAATCAATATACTATCAAAAACAACTGTTCAACATATTCTTGCATATCGTTTAAATCTACACGAATCAATTAATGATTATCTCTACCGTGCCGATTTATATGATATTTCCTATTTTTATCGTGTTAAAACATCAGAATCTATTTTAGAAAAAATTAAACGTTTCCAACAAAGGAGCGAAGGTTATCCGGTTAATAGTATTTTGAATGATATTTTTGGTGCTCGCATTATAGTATCTAGTGAAGATATTTCACAAATTATGGAACAGCTTGACAATTGGAAAGAAAAATATGGTTTAAAAAACTGGTATCTTAGAGATAAGGAAGAATATATCGGTCTCCACATCTATTTCAAAAATTCCAATAACTTTTATTACCCTTGGGAATTATAGATTTGGGATAAAAAAGATGCCGAGAAAAATTG
>NZ_JTJP01000018.1:0-59854 GCF_001678575.1 Gallibacterium genomosp. 1 | reverse complement strand
TTAGTGTACCACTACACTTATCAATTTCCCCTCTTTAATAAAGAGGAGGAATAAGAAAGAAACTTCGTTATTTCTACTATTCCATTTCCCCTTTTTTGAGAAAGATAGGGAAATAAGGCAGCTCTACTATTTTTCCTACTAATCAATCCCCCCTCTTTAACAAAGAGGGGGATAGGGGGAGATTTAAATCGCTTTTGCGATAAGATCCCCCATTTCCTTAGTAGAAACAGGTTTATTTTCATCGGCTAAATCTGCCGTGCGATAGCCATTTTCAAGCACTTTTTGCACCGCACTTTCAATTTCACGGGCAGCCTCGTTGAGGTTGAAGCTGTAACGCAACATCATTGCCGCAGACAAAATTTGGGCGATTGGGTTGGCAATGCCTTTGCCCGCAATATCAGGGGCTGAGCCGCCAGCGGGTTCGTATAAACCGAAGCCTTGTTCGTTAAGGCTGGCAGAGGGCAACATTCCCATAGACCCCGTGATCATCGCACATTCGTCAGAAATAATATCGCCAAAAATATTCGAGCAAAGTAGCACGTCAAAAAACTCAGGTTGTTTAATCAGTTGCATTGTGGCGTTGTCGATATAAATATGATCCACCTTGACTTCAGGGTAGGCTTTCGCCATTTCTTCCACCACTTCACGCCATAGCACAGAACTCATCAATACGTTAGCTTTATCCACAGAGGTAAGATGTTTTTTGCGTTTCATCGCCGTTTCAAAAGCCACTTTGGCAATGCGTTCAATTTCATAGCGGTGATACACTTCGGTATCAAAGGCTTTTTCGCTCGCTCCCTCGCCTTCACGTCCTTTCGGCTGTCCGAAATAAATCCCGCCTGTTAATTCACGCACAGTAACGATGTCGAAGCCTTTCGCCGCGATGTCCGCACGCAATGGGCAGAATTTTTCTAACCCTTTATACAGGGTCGCGGGGCGAAGATTGCAGAACAAGGAAAAATGTTTACGCAAAGGCAACAATGCCCCACGTTCAGGCTGTTGATTTGGCGGTAAATGCTCCCATTTTGGCCCACCCACAGAGCCGAACAAAATCGCATCGCTTTCTTCGCAACCTTTTAAGGTTTCCGCTGGCAGAGGCGTGCCGTGATTGTCAATAGCAATGCCGCCAATATCAAAATGACGATAAGTTAATTGAAAATCATACTTTTTTTGCACCGCACTTAACACTTTTAAGGCTTCTGCCATCACTTCAGGGCCGATGCCATCGCCGCTCAACACGGCAACATTATAATTTTTCATCTCAACACTCCTTAATTCACCGAATTTTTATGTAATTTTAAATTTTCTACTTTATGCGAACGGTAGATCGCATTGATTGCGTGGATTAACGCCCGTGCAGAGGATTCCACAATATCCGTTGCCAAGCCCACACCGTGGAAGCGGCGACCTTTATGCTCCACCACAATATCCACTTGCCCGAGTGCTTCCGCCCCCTCGCCTTTGGCAGTTAAGTTGTAGTTCAGCATTTTTAACTCAATGCCTGTGATTTTCAAAATGGCATTGAACACCGCATCAACAGGTCCATTCCCACCACTCGACACTTGGCTTAATTTCTCGCCGTCCAATTCCACTTGCACGAAAGCGGAAGCAGGCAAATGGCTAATCATTTGCGAGGTGATTACATCAAGGGTTAAGCGATCTTCATCACCCTGTTGCATATCAATAAAGGCAAGGGCTTCTAAATCGTAGTCAAAGACTTGCCCTTTTTTGTCCGCTAATTTCAAAAAGGCTTCGTATAATTTATCCAAATCATATTCGTTCTCTTGATAACCCATTGAATCCATATGATTTTTCACCGCCGCACGACCAGAACGGGCAGTCAAATTTAATTTTTCTTTTTTCAAGCCGATGGTTTCTGGCGACATAATTTCATAGGTGTTTTTATTTTTCACCATACCGTCTTGGTGAATACCCGAAGAATGGGCGAAGGCGTTTGATCCCACAATGGCTTTATTCGGCTGAATCGGCATATTGCATAATTGGCTCACCATTTGGCTGACGCGGTGGATTTCTTGCGTATTAATGCGAGTGTCCACGCCAAACAAGGCTTGGCGGGTTTTGATCGCCATCACCACTTCTTCTAATGCCGTGTTACCAGCACGCTCGCCGATACCGTTGATGGTACATTCAATCTGTCTTGCCCCATTTTGCACGGCGGTTAAAGAATTGGCAGTCGCCATACCCAAATCGTTATGGCAATGCACGGAAATAATGGCTTTATCAATGTTTGGCACGCGGTTCATCACATTGGCGATAATGTTGCCGTATTCCATCGGTAAGCAATAGCCCACGGTGTCGGGAATATTCACGGTGGTTGCCCCCGCATTAATCGCCGCTTCTACGATACGGCAAATATTGTCAATCCCCGTACGCCCTGCGTCCTCGCAAGAAAATTCCACATCATCGGTATAACGTCTGGCATGTTTCACCGCGTTGATTGCCATTTCTACCACATCGTCAAAAGTACGGCGTAATTTGGCTTCAACGTGCAAGGCGGAGGTGGCGATAAAAGTATGAATACGAAAGGCTTCAGCCACTTTCAAGGCTTCCGCAGCCACATCAATGTCTTTATCCACCGCACGAGATAAGGCACAAACGCGACTATTTTTAACCTGTTGTGCAATGGTTCGGACAGATTCAAAATCCCCCGCTGAAGATACAGGGAAGCCCACTTCCATCACATCAACGCCAAGACGCTCAAGGGCAAGTGCGATTTGCAACTTTTCTTTTACCGTTAAACTGGCTTTTAACGCTTGTTCACCATCTCTTAAGGTTGTATCGAAAATAATAACTTGATTACTCATACTCCACCGTCGTCAACATAAAAAAGAGTTAAAAAAAAGCCCGCTAAGTGCGGGCAGATGTGTGTTTGCTTAAATTCAATTTTTTCTTTATCCACGCCTTACCGCACAAATTGTTAATTTGTGAGTAACAGAATCAGAGATAAAGAAATAGGAGAAAACATTGTTCAAAACCTTATAAAACTGAAAAACGTGATCGATTTTGCCGAAAAGAGTATTTTAAGTCAATAGCATTTTATGCTAAATAATGGCTTATTTTGCTTTTTTAAAATACAGAATATAGTGTTAAAACCTAAACAAATATAAAAAACAGCTATTTTTAACTAATAAATATAAAAAGATTAATTTTATTCTCTAGCTTTTCTTCTTAATATAAAACTAAATTTTTTTATTTTTATTAGCTAAAAAATGCTCAAGTTGTTGTTTAAAAATTGTTGTTTTTAGTTTTTTTTGTGTAAAAAATAAGCTTTTAAATTGTTTCAACTGTTTTTCTAGATTGTCATTTGGATAATGGTGAAATAATCGACGTAAAGCAGCATAACTTACTGCTAAAGTGCGTTGATATTGAATAAATTCATCAATAAACTGCCAATCTTCTGAATTTAAATGCCAATCTGTTTCTACTTGTGAATCAAGTTTTGTTAATAATGGATGTTCACTTAATATAAAATCGCGTTGGAAACGATTCACTGCCTGTTGACAAAAAACTGTACCAGCAGTAGATAACGGATAAATCATCATTACGCTGTAATTGCCACTGCTTGCTTCCGGCTTAACACTAACAGCACTTAATTGAAAACCTAATTCTTTCCAAAATCGAAATAATGAGGTTTCAAAGCCAAAACTGACTGAAAGATAATCAACGTGATGCTGATACTTTTGTATACATTGCTGAATTAACTGTGTTCCTAAGGTTTGATGTTGATATTGAGGGAGCACAGCAATCCGCGAAATACGTACTGAACGTAATGTTAAGGCTTGTGATAAATTGGTTTGAAAACACAAAGCTTGAGCAACCAAATTTCCTTTTGGACGACGATAACCTAACCGAATTTGTTCAACTAGTTTTTCATCACAAAAACCCCCCTCTTCTAAACACCATACTACACCAATAATACGTTCCGCTATTTCTACCGTTATAAAATATTGATTAGTACCATCCATTAAACGACGTAAATCAGTAGGTGAAGTGCGGTAATGAGACAAGTTGAGTAATTGATATAGTTCAGCAAAGGGAAAATTGATCGGCAAAGTATTATAAACATTAAATTTCGGTTTACTATTTTGATAAGGGATATTGGAGATGTTTTGAGCTACTAATGCTAATTGATCCATCCATTGTTCAAGTCGATCATTCTGCTGCCAGCGTAACGGAATGTCTAAATCAAAAAAGTGAATTTTTCGCTTTAAATATCCTTGTAGCTTCAAGATAAAGCCTTTGCCTGATCCCTCATAACCTTCACTGGTGCTTGTCAACAGCACTTTGCTGAAGGCATTGGAAAATAATGCAAGACTTGACAATGGCAACATTGCAGCCTCGTCAACAATTAAAAATTCGTTATTATTGAACTGTTTTTGTTTAATTTTTTGTAGTAGTTCATCTGGTGCAATAAAATTCAATTTCTGAGGTAAAGCAAATTTGGCAACAGTTGTTACTGCTTTTTTATTCGCAGCAGTAATTAAAATATTTGCTGTTTGTGACTGTTGCTGAATTAATTGACCAAGCAAAGCTGATTTACCTCGTCCACGGCGAGCAGATAATAATAGAATGCCATTGGGTTGTTGAGCTAGCTGCATCAATACTGCTTGTTGATGCTTTATAGCAGAAGGTGGTATATGCCAATTAGCGGAAGTCAGCTGTGGAAGTATGATTTCACTTCCATTTTCTTGATAAACAACAATTTGTTGCCAAGCAACAGTTTGTTTAAACCAATTCATAAAATGTGGCACGGTATGCGGTCGTTGACCGTTGTTCCAACGTTCACTATCAAAATCGATACATTCATCCAGCTTGTGCCATTCAGGTATGAAAAGAAATAAAGCACCGCCAGCCTGTAATGTTGCTGATAAGATCAATAAACTATCCAAATGGAATGCAATATCTTTTTCCACTGTCGCATCAAAAATAGCAAATTGAAATTCTTGTCCTAATATATTGCGACTTTGTTGAAAAGCATAACAAGAAAGAGAATCCTGAGTATATTGCGGTAGCTGATAACCGCAATATACACCGTGATAATGTTGATAATGTTGAATAATCTTGAGCTGTTGTTCTATTTTCCAGTGTGATGACCCGGAAAAAATAATAATTTGACGAGAAAAATCTTGCACTTAGATTTTCTCACTTACATAAGGATCAGCATATCCCATTGACAGCATAATCTCTGTTTCCAAATTTTCCATTTCTTCAGCTTCATCATCTTCAATATGATCATAGCCCAACAGGTGTAAACAGCCGTGTACGGTCAAATGTGCATAATGAGCTTCTAAAGAAATTTGCTGTTCCTGAGCCTCTTTTTCAACCACTTGACGACAAATGACTAAATCGCCCAATAACGGCAATTCAATGCCTTCCGGCACTTCAAACGGGAACGAAAGCACATTAGTAGGACGATCTTTGCCTCGATAAGTAAAATTCAAATGATGGCTTTCTTCCTCATCCACGATCCGAATTGTCATTTCTACATTATCCTGCTGCGGTTTAACCGCCTGTGTCGCCCAATAGGTGAATTGTTGTAATGTCGGTAAATTGCTTTGATCCTCACTGGCAATTTGTAGATCTACCAGCATTTCAGCATTATTCGTCATTTTGTTGTTCCTCTAATTTTGCTTGACGACGTTGTTCCGCAAGCGCTTTACGGCGTAACTGTTCTTCTTCGTCCCATTTTTCATACGCCTGCACCACTTTCGCCACCACCGGATGGCGCACAATATCTTCGCTCTTAAAATAATTAAAACTTAAATCGTCTACATTGCTTAACACTTCAATCGCGTGTCGCAAGCCTGATTTTTGCCCGCGCGGTAAATCAACCTGAGTAATATCGCCGGTAATGACCGCTTTAGAATTAAAACCGATACGGGTCAAAAACATTTTCATCTGCTCAATGGTCGTGTTTTGACTTTCATCCAAAATAATAAAAGCATCATTCAAAGTTCGACCGCGCATATATGCCAACGGTGCAATTTCAATCACATTGCGCTCCATCAACTTCTGCACTTTCTCAAAACCGAGCATTTCAAAAAGCGCATCATATAAAGGTCGCAAATAAGGATCGATTTTTTGGGCTAAATCCCCAGGTAAGAAACCTAATTTTTCCCCTGCTTCCACCGCTGGACGAGTTAATAATAAACGGCGTACTTGCTGTTTTTCTAGTGCTTCAACTGCTGCCGCCACCGCTAAAAAGGTTTTCCCCGTTCCCGCAGGTCCAATCCCAAAGCTAATATCATGACGCAAAATATTATGTAAATATTGGATCTGATTTTTGCCACGTGGTTTGATCACACCACGCTTAGTTTTGATCGTGGTACTAAAGACTTTAGCTTCATCATCTTCAACGGTATCAACCTGTTGCAGCAACATTCTGCTTTCCTGGATTGCTAAATGAATTTGCTCAAGATCGAGTTCATTCACTTTGCCTTTTACCATTGCCGTTTCGACATATAAACGTTGAATGAGCTTTGCCACATTTTTCAACAACTGTGCGTGATGAGGTTTACTTTCTTCGTCTGCTGACTCTAAGGTAAACGTAAAATTACGGCGAGAGATAATTAGGTTAAACTGTTTTTCAATCAATGAGATATGTTCATCAAAAGGACCACAAAGTGATTGCAAACGAGCATTATCTTGTGGTTCTAACGTAAAAACTTCTGAAATTGTTGTGGTCAAGTTCCACCTCAGTGGTTACATAAAAGTGTTGGTAGTATAGCGTTTTTCTGGTGAGCAATAAATTCCCTTTTATCTTACCTATTACAGCAATCTATAAACTTTTCCAATTCATCAGGAACTTCTACTAAAAATGCCAATCTGAATATCGGTTAATTAATTACTTTTATTTATTATTAAGGATAGTATATGAAACTCACTGAACACGATGTTACTCCCGAACATATTTTTAAAAAACGTCGCCAACTAATTGCTTTATTAGGGGGAGCAAGTATTACGCCATTACTGCCTAAACTAAGTTATGCAGAAGATAAAATCGATCGCCGTATCGCATTAGATTTTTCTACCCAAGCAGAAAATACATTGCCATTAACGCCTGAAGAAAAAGTGATTGGTTATAATAATTTTTATGAATTTGGTGTTGAAAAAGGATCGCCCGCACACTACGCAAAAGATTTCAAAACGGATCCTTGGCAATTAGAAATTGGTGGTGAAGTTGAGAAACCACTTATCTTAGATCACCAAGATCTCCTCACTAAATTTCCATTAGAAGAGCGAATCTACCGTTTCCGTTGTGTCGAGGCTTGGTCAATGGTTATTCCTTGGATTGGTTTCCCACTCTCCTCTTTATTAAAAGCTGTTGCTCCTACTAGTAAAGCAAAATATGTTGTCTTCGAAACGCTGTATGATCCAGAGCAGATGCCAGGGCAAAAAAATCCTTTCTTCGGTGGTAATATTGATTACCCTTATATCGAGGGATTGACGATTGAAGAAGCAATGAATCCACTAACGCTGATGTCTGTCGGGCTATATGGTAAAACCTTAGCACCACAAAGTGGCGCGCCGATTCGCTTAGTTGTACCTTGGAAATACGGGTTTAAGAGTATTAAATCCATTGTCAAAATTACCTTAAGTGAAACTCGCCCATTAACCACTTGGGTAAAACTCGCTCCACATGAATATGGTTTTTATGCCAATGTCAATCCAAAAGTAGATCATCCTCGTTGGTCACAAGCCTCCGAACGCGTAATTGGGTCTGGTGGATTATTTGATATTAAAAGACAGCCAACATTAATGTTTAATGGTTATGAAGAACAAGTTGCTCACTTATATTCTCACCTGGATTTAAGCAAGAATTACTAAGATGTTATTTAAAATTTTGCGTTATTGTATTCATTTGGGAGGAGTTATCCCTCTCCTTTGGCTTATCTATGCGATCAATTTTAATTTGGTAAGTAGCTTTGGTACTGATCCAATTAAAGAGATTATTCATTTTCTAGGCTATACCGCCTTATTATTTTTATTAATCTTATTTAGTTTTAGGATTATTACGCAGTGCTTACGGCAACCAATATTACTCCCACTACACCGCAGTTTGGGGCTATGGGGATTATTTTGGTTATCGTTGCACATTGTTGGTTATCTTGCGTTAGAACTAGGCTTTGATTTCCAACTTTTTATTAGCGAAATCGTGAGTAGAACCTATCTACAAATTGGCTTTATTGCAATGATTCTGTTGGTTTTGATTGCCTTATCTTCAATTCCTTATATCAAAAGAAGATTAGGTAAGCGTTGGTTTTCGCTACACCAATTATCCTTATTGGTCGTTGTTTTAGCAGCAATTCATTATTACCTATCACTAAAAGCCTATAACATTGATTCGTTACTGTTTTTAGCGCTTTGTGGAGTATTTGTGTTATGGAAAACCTTTGCAAGGCGGGTTTTGGCTTGGTGTTACCGTTAATATTAAGTGAGCCTAATTTTAGATTTTGTTAGCGCATTTTTCTGTTAACAGTTATTTAGGTTTCACGCCCCTCGCACACTTGCTAATCCTCATTCTAATAAGATTTTTTACAAGTGTGAGAGGGAATAGATTAAGCATTTATTAAATTTGTGACCAAATTGAGACCAATCTGCAATCTTGCCTTGATGCCCAATTCCTAATTCCCAATTAAAACAACTCTGGAAATAACATCTTAATCACATTTTTTGTGACGCGTCTTGAAGTCCCTTGATAGGGGAAAATGTGCATCATCATCATTGGGTTAAAATTGGCTTCAATCACGCCCCAAGAACTTAATTTAGGCTCTGCCGGTTTAGTGTAATCAGGCACAATCAAATCCACGCCGCAAACCGCTGCGCCCATTGCTTTGGTAATGCCTATCGCCAACGCTTTATAACTTGGATGCATTAAGTCGGTCATATCGATTGAGTCACCGCCGGTGCTGATATTGGAGTTCGCCCGTAATTGCACTTTTCTTCCCTTTTCCGGTACTGAATCAACCGTTAATCCCTGCTCTTTTAACTGTAATTTTTCAATATCGCCTAATGCAATCTTCTTCAATGGCGTACGGCTGCCGTCACCGCGCAATGGGTGTTCATTTTTTGCTGCAACCAATTCAGCAACGGTATGTTGTCCATCACCAAGCACATTTGCCGGTTCACGCAACAATACCGCTAAAGTTTCATCGCCTAATACAAAGAAACGATATTCGGTACCGACTAAATAATCTTCAATCATAACCTCTTTATCTTCTCGGAAAGCGATTTCTACCGCTTGGCGGAAATCTTCCCGATTTTCTACGCCTTGTTTAAAAATGGTAATTCCCAAACCGAAATTGGTTGATTTTGGTTTAATCACCACCGCACGATGTTCAAATAACGGATAGGCACGCACCGCATCTTCAACATTTCTAAACTCAAGGCTTTGTGGTACATTAAAACCGGCTTTCGCCAACACCTTTTTCGTCACTACTTTATTTTCCATAATTAATGGTGAAATATAGCTATCTTTTGAGGTCATATTGCCGTTTTTCACATATTCAATATGATCACCGACTTGTAAACAGAGGAACTGATCATTTTCATCTAAGATCTCAGTTTTAATACCCTGTTGGATTAGGTCAAATATCAGTGCTTGCGTTGAAAGTTCCATATTGTCAAAAGCAGTTAATGCATAATAACGTGCTGTCGCTGCTGCCTTATTCTGTTTTGCTAATGCCAATCCTAACTGATGATAGTCTGTCGGTTTTTGCATATTTTGCACTAGGCGTCCGCAAAGTGTCATTTCTGGCGATAACAGTTGCTGACGTTTTTGTTGTACGGTCTGTTTCACTGATTCAGGTGCGTTTAACTGTGCTAACATCTGCTCAAATTGATCAAATAAAGCCAATCCTTCTTGTTGATAAGCTGTAATTGATAGAGGGTGTTCCAATGCCACTTCCGCTAGCATTTCCCGTCCTTTTTCAACATCACGTTGATCTGCTGTATTTTCCAGCCATAACATCAATAATATAAAATAGTGAATAAATTCCGCGTCTTCCAATTCAATGCCATATTGAGCAAAAGGATTAAGATCAAATAAACGGAATTCTAGGTACCAATAATTCTCTCACCTGTTTTTTCGCACCACGGAAACGGATATTGGAATAGAACTCTTTTTCTGCAATCAATTTCCCATTGTTTACCCAATGTTCCAACGTTTCTACATATTGATGCAAGTTTTCATAGGAAACTTTAATTTCTTCGTGATTAACATAACCATAATAGCTAGAGCGTAAGCTACGAACAAATTGTTGAGGGATTTGTTGTCCTTTTCTAAAGAAAGCATTTTCAACACTGGGTGAAGCGGCAAATAAATAGAGCAACAGCCATTGATAACGTAAGAAATTTTTTCCTAGTTTTAGATAAAGATCATTACGAAAAATGATTGGATCCTGATATGTTTTTTGTAATTGGAACAATTTTTCGATCAGATCATCCGCCAATTGGAAATTGTAGTGAATACCGCTGATCATCTGTTTGTATTTGCCGTAACTCTCGACTAAATGCTCACGATAAGCGACATCATCCGCATTATCCAGCTGTGCTACTTTAATTTCACTTTCCGGTGGTAACGCCAAAGGCATACTGAACGGTGAAAGATATTCATTTTCCGGCAAAGATCGCAACACCACTTCGTGAATCGCAGACAACCAACGATAAGCATCTTTAACACTCTGCTGTGGCGGTGTAATTAATTCCAGCTGGCTTTCTGCAAAATCGGTCTGAATATAAGGGTGATAGGAGCGGTTTCCAAAAACTTTCGGATGCGATGTGGTAACAATTTTTCCTTTTTCATCAATACGTTGACTCTCTTTCTCAATGCCAAACGTACCTTGTTGGAATAACAGTTCAAGGTGATTTTGTGTTATCAGTTGCTGAATATTCATATTTATTAGCCTTTCTCGAGTCCCAAATTAACCGAGCATTAATATGAAATTTCATCAAGAAATGCAAATAACTTTTAACTATATGTTATATAGATTCAGTATTTGAAAGTTATCTTTTGTTATGAAAAACAAGCAACAAAAAGACCCTTCTACTTGGTGAAAGGGTCTATTCAAATTTTTATACTAAAATCAATTAATTTTTTGCTTTTGCCGCTGCTTTAACAATAGTAGCAAATGCAGGCGCTTTTAATGATGCACCACCGACCAATGCACCATCAATATCAGGCATTGCAAATAATTCTGCCGCATTGCTATCATTAACAGAACCGCCGTATTGTAGAATCACTTGTTCTGCAACTTTTGCATCTTTCTTCGCAATATGGCTACGAATAAAAGCGTGCACCGCTTGAGCCTGTGCCGGAGTAGCAGATTTTCCTGTACCGATTGCCCAAATTGGTTCATAAGCAATAACTGCACCTAAAAAGGCTTCCGCACCTAATGTATTTAATACTGCATCAATTTGTCTTGCACAAACTTCTTCTGTTTTTCCTGCTTCATTTTCCGCTTCGCTTTCACCAATACAAAGTACAGGCACCAATCCTTGCTCTTTTAATACTGCAAATTTTTGCGCAATAAATTCATCGCTTTCGTGGTGATATGCGCGGCGTTCAGAGTGACCGATAATAATATATTTTGCACCGAAATCTTTTAACATTGTTGCAGAAATATCACCGGTAAACGCACCAGACTGTTTAAGATCAACATTTTGTGAACCTAGTGCAATTTTGCTACCAGCTAATGCTGCTTCCGCTTCTGCTAAATACATTACTGGTGGAGCAATTGCCACATCACAGCCTTCAACGCCTGCTAATTCAGCTTTCAAACCATTGATCAATTCTTTGGTAAATGCCTTACTACCATTTAACTTCCAATTGCCCATAACTAAAGGACGACGAGCCATAATTTTCTCCTTGATTATATTCAAAAAAATAACGGCGCTTACTATAGCAAAAATCACTAAAAATCATTAGAGATATATCAAAAAAAGCGATAATTTTTTACAATAACCGCTAATTTAATGATTAACCCGATTTTTAATAACAACAAATCAAAACAGATTATGAGAATACCACGCATCTATCATCCGACATTCTTAGCTCATCTCTCTCAATGCCAATTAACTGAAGAGGCGATGCACCACGTAGGGCGCGTTTTAAGAATGAAAGTGGGTGAAGCCCTTGAATTATTTGATGGCAGTAATCATATTTATCCTGCCATAATTACGGAAATCAACAAAAAACAGATTACGGTTGCACTACAAAATGCAATCTTTGATGATCGCGAATCACCATTAAATATTCATCTCGGGCAAGTTATCTCACGTGGCGAACGGATGGAATTTACCATTCAAAAATCAGTAGAACTGGGCGTAAAAACAATTACACCATTATGGTCTGAACGTTGCGGTGTAAAATTAGATGCAGAGAGAATGGAAAAAAAGATACAACAGTGGAGAAAAATCGCCATTGCAGCGTGTGAACAGTGCGGACGTAATATCATTCCGGAAATTCGCCCATTGATGAAATTGCAAGATTGGTGCGCAGAAAATGATGGAATGTTGAAATTAAATCTCCATCCGCGTGCCTCACAATCAATTAAGCAACTGCCTCCACCACCTGCAGCTGGTGTGCGTTTATTAATCGGCTCAGAGGGTGGCTTATCTGAACAGGAGATTGAACAAACTGTTCAACAAGGTTTCACCGAAGTGTTGCTCGGCAAACGTGTTTTGCGTACCGAAACTGCTTCGCTCGTTGCAATCAGTGCATTACAGATCTGTTTTGGTGATTTGTAGTTTAGTTTTAAGGAACTGTATGACATTACAAAATCAATTTCTTGTAGCAATGCCCGATTTAGACGATCCTTTTTTCCAACGCTCTGTGGTTTATATCTGTGAAGATAACGAGCAGGGTTCAATGGGATTAGTGATTAATCAGCCGACCGATTTAAGTCTGGCGGAAATGATGGCAAAAATGAATCATCTAATGCCAACCGAGCCTCAATATCCGGAAAAGATGATCTTCGCCGGCGGTCCAGTCAATATTGAACAAGGGTTTGTACTACATACCATCACTAATAAAAACTATCGCTACTCGTTTGCCATCAATGATGATTTAATGTTGACAACATCATCCGATATTTTATTGTCATTAAACAGTGAAGACGCACCGAAAAATTATTTTATTGCTCTTGGTTGTGCTTTATGGCAACCGGAACAACTTGCTGATGAAATCAAGAATAACGACTGGTTAACCGTGCCGGCAGATTACAATATTTTGTTTAAGCTCCCTTTTGAACAACGTTGGCAGGCAGCGAATAAACTTTTAGGTATTAATCAAAGCTATGAATTAAGCCACGAAATGGGGAGAGCATAATGCAAAATTTAACCATTATTGCTTTTGATTTCGGTACACAAAGTATTGGTTGTGCCGTAGGACAAAGCATTACACAAACCGCTCAAGCTTTGCCGGCATTCAAAGCACAAGATGGTATTCCTAATTGGGATGCGATAAAAAAATGCCTTGATGAATGGAAACCTAATTTGGTAGTTGTTGGCTTACCGCTAAATATGGATGGGACGGAACAAGAAATAACACAAAGAGCAAGAAAATTTGCTAATCGTTTAAATGGTCGTTTCGGTGTTAAAATCGCTTTACAAGATGAACGATTAACCACTACTGAAGCGCGTGCCGAAATTTTTTCTCGTGGCGGTTACCGAGCCTTAAACAAAGGAAAAATCGATTCTATTTCAGCTTGTCTTATTCTAGAAAGCTGGTTTGAAAATCAACTTTTCAAACACAATGATAGACAATAAAAAACTTGGGTATAGCCCAAGTTTTTTATCACGCTTTCTACAAACATTCTATTTCGCTACTTCTAAGCGCTCAAAAACCAACACTCGTTTTTCCAGCTTACGCAAGAAATAGGTGGCAACACCGGTAATCACTAAATATATCACGCCTGCCAAACCATAAATTAACAGTGCATTATATTCTGTACCGTATAGCTGGCGAGCATAGCCCATAATATCCATAATGGTAATAGTGGATGCCAACGAAGTCCCTTTGAAAACTAAAATAATTTCATTAGTATAAGATGGCAATGCACGTTTAAGGGCATATGGAATCAAGATCTTCAACGTTTGCGCGCGCGATAACCCCAAGGCGGCACAACTTTCCCACTGCCCTTTGGAAATCGCTTTAACTGCCCCATAAAAAAGCTGTGTCGAATAGGCTGCACTATTTAATGCCAGTGCTAACATTGCACAGAACCAAGCATTTGATAACAGCGACCATAATGGGCTATTCACAACCCATTGAAATTGCCCTGGGCCACTATAAATTAAGAAAATTTGTACTAATAACGGCGTACCGGTAAATAAAGTGAGATAAATACCGACAAGTTTTTTAATAATTGGATTTCCCAATGCCAATAGGAAAGTAAATAAAATTGCTAAAAAGAAAGCTATAACCAGTGCAACTACGGTTAACAATAGGCTGGTAGGAATCCCTTGAGCAATAGTTACAAAATACTCTTGAACCATTAGCTTTTCTCCCGTTCAAAACGCGTAAAATAGAGATCCAATTTTCTTATACCCGCTTGGCTGATTAATGTGATCACCAAATAAAGCAATGCCGCAATACCGTACCAAGTAAAAGGTTGATGTGTACTGGCGTTAACCAATTCCGCCTGACGCATTAAATCATCGACACCGATTAATGAAACCAGCGCCGTATCTTTCAATAAAACTAGCCACTGATTACTCAATCCCGGTAATGCGTGTCTCCACACTTGAGGCATAATAATGCGGATAAAAGTTTGAGAACGACTTAATCCCAATGCTACACTAGATTCCCATTGTCCCAATGGGATAGCTTGAATCGCACCTCGCAATGACTGAGAAGCATATGCTGCAAAAATAATCGCTAACGCTACTGCACCACACCAAAATGCACTGAATTCAATGTACTCTTCTGTTAATAAAAACAACACTTGCGTTGAACCAAAGAAAATCAACAATACAACCAGTATTTCAGGTAATCCACGCAATAATGTTACGATTATTGAGGTAGGTCGACTGATACAACGGACTTTACTAGTTTCCAACACCACAAAAATGATGGCTAAAATCAATCCAAGTATCAAAGAACAAACCGCTAACCCCAGTGTAACTAAGGTAGCGGAAAACATTAAATTGATAAAATCTGAAAACATATTAATTATTTACCAGACATCCATTTGTCATAAATTTTTTGGTATTCGCCGTTTGCTTTAATCTCTTTCAAGCCTTGATTAAGTTGACCCAATAGTTCGGTATTTTTCTTATTAACGGCAATTCCTAAGCCTGTACCGAAATATTCCGGATCAGTCACTTTATCACCTACAAAATGCACCGCTTTATCACTTTTAATCCATTCAGCCAATACTGCAGTATCACCGAAGATAATATCAATACGGCCATTTTTTAAATCAAGAATCGCATTTTGCAAGGTGGAATACGGTTTACTATCGTACTGTTTTGCTTTTGCAGCAACATATTGTTGGAATGTTGTTCCATTCTGTACACCTACGTTTTTCGCATTTTCTAAAGTAATGCCCTCTTTTGCTGCCACAAAGCTAGCAGAACTATCGTAATACGGATCAGAAAAACTCACCTGTTTTGCACGTTCTGGTGTAATGTCTATTGCTGAAATAGCAGCATCAAAACGTTTAAATTTTAATCCAGCAATTAAGCTATCGAAAGATTGGCTACTGAATTTGCAATCCGCCTTGATCTCTTTACAAATCGCATTGGCAACATCAACATCAAAACCAACAATCTCACCTTTTTCATTGGTATTTTCAAACGGTGGATAAGTCGGTTCCATCGCAAAAGTAATGGTTTGTGCATTTGCTGCTACTGCTGTACCAAATAATAAACTGGCTAATAAAACTTTTTTCATTCTGTTTCTCCTGTATGGGATTTAGTGTGATAAATATTGTTTAAATTGTTGTGTTTTCGGATTTTCAAAACAAGAGGCATCACCAACTTCAATAATGTGTCCTTGCTCCATATACACGACTTTAGTCGCGGTTTTACGCGCCACATTTACTTCATGAGTCACAATAAACTGGGTAATACCAGTTTGTTGCAATTCTTGAATAATTGAAACTACTTGAGCGGTAATTTCCGGATCCAATGCTGCTGTTGGTTCATCAAATAATAAAACCTGTGGCTTCATCATTAATGCTCTGGCAATGGCAACACGTTGCTGCTGTCCACCAGACAAATGAAGTGGAAAGCGATCTGCTTGAGCCTCTAAACGTAAACGCTTTAACAACCCAAATGCTTGCTCTTTTGCCTCTGCTTCATTCAGATTAAGCACTTTCATCGGGGCTTCAATTAGATTCTGCATTACTGTCATATGTGGCCACAAATTGTATTGTTGAAATACCATTCCAACATCCTGCCGTAACTGACGAATCTGTTTAGGATCATTGTTAGTGGAAAGATCAAATCGATTATTGGCAATCACCAACTCACCGCTTTTAGGAACTTCCAATAAATTTAATGTACGAATAAAAGTACTTTTTCCTGCGCCACTAGGACCTAACAATACCACAATGTCGCCCTGTTCGGCGGTCAAATTGATATCGAATAACGCTTGGGTGGAACCATAAAAAAAGTTTACATTTTTAATGCTGATGGTCATTGAGCTAAACTCTACTTGATACGCTAAAAATGCAAATATATTAATATTTTCTGCATATTTATGCAATAAAGTTTTACTCTATATATAATAACTCATTGAATAACTGACGAATTAAACGCTCGTCTCGTTCGATTTGTAATAAATTATCCGAAACCAAACTGATATAGCCGACACAACTTAATAGATCAACGGTTAATGGTAATGGTGAAGCTGATTTGTATGGAAATATGGCATCAACAAAGGAGGGACATAACGAAATTTTTTGCAAAAACTTTTCATTATCTAACCTATAATTTATTTTTTCATTAATCAAAAAAACGATTCTTGCCTGTTTTATTAAATGACCATCTTCCAATATTGGATGATTTAAATAAGCTGAAACAGCACTTTCCAACAAATGTGGTTGATAACAACGAGAAAAAATTTGTGGGGCCATTCCTCCGTGTAACCTTGCCCCTACTTCAATCATAACAGGAGCTCGTGCTGTCAACATAATTTCCATATGAATAGGTCCAAATTTAAAATCTAATGCCTCAGCGGCAGCTTTAGCATATTGAATAATATTTTGATATACCCCTTCTTGCGAATCTAACATTGTCATATTTTCATATACAAAACGACTACCATTGTGTATTCCCTTTTTATATCTACATAATGAAAGAACAAAGTAACTGCCTTGATATGCAACCATATCCACCACAAATTCAATACCTTCCAAATATTCTTGAATTAAATAGTGACTATTCACTTCACCAGTAATATTTCTTTTATGCCAATTCAAAGTCGTGATTTCAGATAAAACCTTATTTTTATTGACTAAATATACGACATCTTCAGAGCCAGCCGAATTTAAAGGTTTAACAATATATCCTTTTTCACTGTCAAATAATGATACATTTTTATTATTTTCGGTTATTTTTATTGTTTTTATTGCATTTAAATTTGCTTGAGATAACGCCTGTTGCATTTTAAATTTATTTCTTCTCAGCTCCGAATCGGATATATCATTGCTATTCACACCAAAATAGTCTGCCAACGCTTCGCCGACAATTACACCACTTTCAGATCCAATCACCACTGCTCGAATTTGCGATGGAGAAAACTGCTGTTTTGCCTGTTGTGGTGTAAGTGGCTGTTGATTACTAAAATCTCTCATATTGAAAGAGGATAAATAAAATGAAGCAATATTTTCACCGGAAAAGACCGCATAACAGTCAAATCCTTTCTGCTTAAAAATAGGGGCGTATAATTTCCCAGTAGAAAATGGATCAACAATTAAAATGACATTATTCATCATAAGCTCCCATTATTAAAAAAGAAATTAACAGTAATACCGCTACAAACGGTAACCCCATTGTGCCAAGCTCACCAAACCAAATTGTTTACTGATGATAATACCGATAATTAAACTACCAATTGATTGAAATAAAGTATAATAAGACGCACTTAATCCACCTAAATAGGATGCTTGCTGATCATTCTCTGCTAAAAGAATTAATTTCTCACGCAGAAAAATACGTAAACTATTAATATGAAATCCTAGCAAAAAACAGAAAATCGGCATTAAATAGAGTGTCGTATTCATTACGAACAACAGATCAAAAAAGATTAATCCAATAGGAAGAAACCATTTTCTGTTGGTGATTGGCATAAATACTGCTAAAAATGCACCTATGCCGGCAAATCCACTCGCTCTACCAAAATCACTTGCGTTCCAATGATGTATTTCTTGAAAGAAAATAGGCGTTGTTAGGTTAAACGTTGAAATATGTAATCCAATAAAGCCTAAAGTAATACAAATAAAAATGGATTGTTTAGATATTGATTTTTCCCTAATTTTTATTTCTTTTTTACTTATCTCTTCCCTTGTATTTTCTACAAAAAAATAATAAATCGAGCAAATAAAAATATCTAGAGAAGAGATAACTAAAATAGTAAAAACAAAAGAAAATTTGTCTAATAATAATGTGCCTATCATCGCACCGGCAAATGCTCCAGCTTGAATAACCGTTTGCATTAATCTTGCTGCTAAATTAGCGGTCAGCATTCCCCTCAACACCAATTTTGTGTTTTCAGTTTCATATGTGCTTAGCAACGTCAAACTCAATAAACCAAAAAATAATGAAATAACAATAAAAGTAAAAATATAATGACTAAAAAATGGTACAATAAGTGCAATCGCAAGATAAACCAGAATACGAAGTTTAAGTAATGATCTCAATGAAAGATGCAATAAATCCCATTTTTTAATGAACTTTCTAATGATTAATGGGAAAATTGCACTGATCGCTAAAATAACTGCCAATAATAAAGAAGATTGCGTTACTTGATAAGAAAACCACAAAATAATCATAAGCAACGCCATATCACTGAAATAGAAAAAAATAAGGTTGCTATAAAATAATAATAAAGTTTTATTTATCATTTTTGAACCTCAAGGTACATTGCAACGAAATACAAAGAAAAGCGGACTTTATATTAGGAGAAAATCTTAAAAAATTAACATAAACTCTCCTATTAACTATTGTTCACCTATAAAATATCAAAAATAAAACATAAATAAAACAAAATGTTAATAAAAAATCCTTTTTCATAAAGAAAAAGGATTTTTTAATACTAGATTTTCTAAGACTTATGCATAAACCGGTAAACGTTTACAGATTTCTAGCACTTTTTCTTTTGTTGCAGCAATAACTTCTTCTTCGTTTTCTTTGCCTACGGCATCAAGTACATCACACATCCAACCCGCCAACTCTTTCACTTCCTCTTCTTTGAAACCACGACGAGTTACTGATGGCGTACCAACGCGAATACCAGAGGTCACAAATGGACTCTTAGGATCATTTGGCACTGCATTTTTATTAACAGTAATATTGGCTTTGCCTAATGCAGCATCGGCAGCTTTACCGGTTAAACCGTGACTAACTAAATCAACAAGGAATAAATGGTTTTCTGTACCATTAGATACCACGTTATAGCCACGCTGTTTAAACACTTCTACCATTGCTTTCGCATTTTTCACTACTTGTTGTTGATAAGCTTTAAATTCGGGTTCCATTGCCTCTTTAAAACAAACAGCTTTCGCTGCAATTACGTGCATTAATGGACCACCTTGCCCTGCTGGAAATACAGCACTGTTTAATTTTTTATATAACTCTTCGTTACCGCCTTTAGCTAAAATCAAACCTCCACGTGGACCTGCCAATGTTTTATGAGTAGTAGTAGTAACAACGTGTGCATATTCCAATGGATTTGGATAGACACCAGCAGCAATTAATCCTGCAACGTGTGCCATATCAACAAAAAGATAAGCACCGACTTCATCGGCGATTTCACGCATTTTTTTCCAATCAACAACTTGAGAATAGGCTGAAAAACCGCCAACAATCACTTTCGGTTTAACGCGCAATGCTTGTTCACGTAATGCGTCATAATCAATTACACCGTCATCGGTAATACCGTATTGTTCTGCGTGATAAATCTTACCTGAAAAGCTCACCGCCGCACCGTGAGTTAAGTGACCACCATGAGCCAAGCTCATTCCTAAAATAGTATCACCCGGTTCAGCCAATGCCATATAAACCGCAGCATTTGCCTGTGAACCTGAGTGTGGCTGCACGTTGGCATAATCCGCACCAAATAATGCTTTAGCACGATCAATTGCTAATTGTTCAACAATATCAACATACTCACAGCCACCATAATAACGTTTACCCGGATAACCTTCTGCATATTTGTTAGTAAGTTGCGAACCTTGCGCTTGCATCACACGTGGGCTCGCATAGTTTTCGGAAGCAATTAATTCAATATGTTCTTCCTGACGACGATCTTCGTTACAAATAGCATCCCATAACTCTTTATCATAATCTGCGATGTTCATACTTCTTTTAAGCATTTAAATTTCCTCTTAAATTAAATGGTGGTCTAATCCCGTTTAGTTTAGCTTTTTATCCATACTATTGTCATAAAAATCTAAAATTAATTTTTTCATTTCTTTGATGAATTTTATTCATATTGACAAGCGAAAAATAAAATATGGTTAAATTTGATCATTTAACTAATACATTAGAGCTGTTCTCGTTTAATAGCACGCCAACCAATATCATGGCGATAAAAACGCCCACTCCAATGAATAGATTCTGCTAAACATACTGCTTTTTGCTGTGATTCTAGCACTGTATCACCCAATGCAGTCACACATAAAACACGGCCTCCATTAGTAACAATTTCATTCTCCTGTTTAGCAACGCCAGCATAGAAAACTTTTTTGTCCGATTCTGTTGGCACATCCAAACCACGAATCACATCTCCTTTTCTTGGTGTACTAGGATAGCCCTCCGCTGCCAGCACAATACCTAGCGCCACTTGTTCACACCATTGTGATTTCACTTGATCTAATTTTCCATCACACGCTGCCAAACATAGTTCTACTAGATCTGATTGCAAACGCATCATAATCGGTTGCGTTTCCGGATCACCAAAACGGCAATTAAACTCGATCACTTTAGGTTGACCATTAGGCATAATCATCAAACCGGCATAAAGAAAACCGGTGTAGACATTATTTTCAGATGCCATTCCATTTACCGTAGGATAGATCACTTCCTGCATAATACGTTGATGTATTTCTGGCGTTACCACTGGTGCTGGAGAATATGCCCCCATACCGCCAGTATTCAAACCGGTATCACCTTCACCGACCCGTTTGTGATCCTGACTAGTTGCCATTGGTTCAACATTTTTACCATCGACCATCACAATAAAACTAGCTTCTTCACCGTCAAGGTACTCTTCAATTACCACACGACTTCCCGCTTCACCAAACGCATTGCCAGAAAGCATATCTTTCACTGCAGCTTCCGCTTCAGCTAATGTCATAGCAACAATTACGCCTTTACCAGCTGCTAAACCATCTGCTTTAATCACGATTGGTGCACCTTTTTTTTGCAAATAAGCTAATGCAGGTTCAACTTGAGTAAAAGTTTGATATCCTGCTGTTGGAATATGATGACGAGCTAAAAAATCCTTAGTAAAAGCTTTTGAACCTTCTAATTGTGCTGCTGCTTTGGTTGGGCCAAAAATCTTTAAACCTGCCGCACGAAATGCATCAACCACGCCAATAACTAATGGTGCTTCTGGACCAACAATCGTTAAATCAATTTGGTGCTGTTTAGCAAACTCCACTAACTCCGTAATATCGGTTGTACTAATAGCAACATTTTCAACTTTTGCTTCTTGTGCCGTACCAACATTTCCAGGGGCAACATAAACCTTATCCACTAATGGTGATTGTGCCACTTTCCAGGTTAAAGCGTGTTCACGTCCGCCATTTCCAATAATTAAAATTTTCATCTAGCAATCCTCAATTAGTGTCTAAAATGACGCATACCTGTTAATACCATCACCATATTATGTTCATCCGCGGCATCAATCACTTCTTGATCACGGATTGAACCACCTGGGTGAATAACACAAGTTACACCGACTTTCGCAGCAGCATCAATACCATCACGGAATGGGAAGAACGCATCGGATGCCATTACGGTGCCTTTAACTTCTAATCCTTCATCTTCTGCTTTAATGCCAGCTATTTTTGCAGAATAAACACGGCTCATTTGACCCGCTCCAATACCAATTGTTTGATTATTCTTCGCATAAACAATCGCATTTGATTTCACATATTTAGCTACTTTCCAGCAGAATAAGAGATCTTGCAATTCTTGTGGTGTTGGTTGACGTTTACTTACAACTTTCAAATCAGCTAACTCAACCATACCCAGATCAGCTTCTTGAACTAATAAACCACCATTTACACGTTTAAAATCTAAACGTGGCTGACGTTGCTGCCATTCCCCACATTCTAAAACACGAACATTTTTCTTCGATTTAAGCACTTCTTTTGCTGTAACAGAAATAATCGGCGCAATAATAACTTCTACAAATTGACGATCAATAATCGCTTTCGCAGTTTCTACATCTAACTCGCGATTAAATGCAATAATGCCTCCAAAAGCAGAAGTTGGATCGGTTTGATACGCACGATTATAGGCTTCTAATAAATCTTTGCCTAAAGCCACGCCACATGGATTAGCGTGTTTTACAATAACACAGGCTGGTTCTGAAAACTCTTTTACACATTCCAATGCTGCATCAGTATCTGCAATATTATTGTAAGAAAGGGCTTTTCCTTGTAATTGAGTTGCTGTCGAAACACTTGCCTCTTTCAACTCTTTTTCCACATAAAAAGCGGCGTTTTGATGCGAATTTTCGCCGTAGCGCATTGTTTGCTTACGAATAAAGTTAAGATTTAATGTGCGAGGAAACTGCCCACAAGGTTCTGCTAATTCCTGTTCATCTGCAGCTTGGTAAGGTTTGACTAAACGACCAAAATAATTTGCAATCATCGCATCATATTGTGCGGTATGTTCAAATGCTTTAATCGCTAAATCAAAACGAGTTTCAAACGTTAAACTATTTTGATTTTGATCCATTTCCGCCAAGATCGCATCAAAATCGCTATTATTCACAACTATCGCAACATCTTTATGATTCTTCGCGGCAGAACGCACCATTGTAGGCCCACCAATATCAATATTTTCTACTGCTAATTCTAAAGTGCAGTCCGCTCTGGCAACAGTTTGTGCAAATGGATATAAATTAACCACCACCATATCAATCGGATCAATTTGATGTTGCGCCATCACTTCATCATCAATGCCGCGACGCCCTAAAATACCGCCGTGAACCTTTGGATGTAACGTTTTAACACGCCCATCCATCATTTCAGGAAACTGTGTATAATCAGAAACTTCCGTCACTATCAAACCGTTTTTTTCTAATAATTTTGCTGTACCGCCTGTTGATAAAATTTGTACGCCACGATCAATCAAACCTTTAGCAAATTCGACAATACCGGTTTTATCCGAAACACTAATTAACGCACGTTGAATAGGACGTTGTAATTGCATCATTTTTTCCTTTGTTAGTGATTAAAAAGATGAGAAATTTTGAGGGCATAAGTATAAAGCAAACGTTTGCTTTTATAAATTAAAAGTTTAGGTTTTCCTTAAAAAAAGCAAACCTAAACTTTAAAATGACTAAAGCAAAAATTTAACTTTCTTGCTTAAAAAGACCAGATGAACCTTCAGAGTAATCTTTCGGTTGTTGCTTGATATTGAGCGTTTTTGCTGAAGAATCGTCTTCAATCGCTGTAAATACTGCCTTATCTAAATTTGGCAATAAAGTGGTAGAAGTCGAAGCAAAATGTTGATACAACTTATGGTAGTCTTGAGCTAAAGTTTTCATTAAATCAGATGCTTCAGTGAAATGCTGTTCAAGTTGCTGTTTTTGTTCAGAAATTGTTTCTTTAGCTTGTTGCAGCTGTTGCTCAACTTGTTTTTGTTTTCGTACACTACCGTTAGTAAAACGAGCCACTAAATAGCCAATAAAAAAGCCGGCAATCAAACCAATCAACAAAATGTGCCACATTTCTTCACTCCAATTTTGCATACAAACTCCTTAATAACAGCAATGATTAACCAATTCCCTAATCATAATGTCTTCGACATAATTTGTCTTGTAGCAATCTTCAATTATTTGTTGTAGTTCACAAAATTTTCTTAAAAATAAGCATTTTTTAATTCTTAATCCTTCCTCGCTTAGGATAAATATATTCCGAATTTCCATCTGCATCAATATTTAAATAACCGGCATCCCCTGTAATAAAGTTTCCTGTTACCGTACCATGAGTACAATCCGATATCGGCATATCATATCCCATCAGATCTATCAATAAGGTAGCTAACTGTTGATGGAAAGCAATTTCACATTTTTGGAAAACTGTTTTTACCTTTTGTTGTATCTCTCTATTTGTAGAATAAATCACCAATGGAACAACATAATTATCTGTCGCTTGTGTTCCTTGATTTTGTATTTTTGATGTAACATTTTGTCCATGATCGGAAGTATAAATTAATATCCAATCATCTTTTTCACGTTGACTTAAATAATGATATGTTTGTTGAATAATTTTATCAGTATTAAAAATTGTATTATCATACTCATCTAACTGAGTTTTTCCCTTAAATATTTTTTCATCTTCTGTTAATGCTTCACCGTATACACTGTGAGAACCTCGCTGGTGTAATACTACAAAATTATTACCTTTATCTAAATTTAAGGAAAATAAATGAGGTAATAAATTTTTATCAGGCATTAATTCAGAGATTTTATAACCTTCATCTGTAGGGAAACGTAATATATCAATCCATTTTCTGCCAATTAAATTCATAATCATCATCTGATTCTCAGGCTGACTAGAATAAAAATAAGTTTGATAATTTTGTTGTTTGGCTAAATTAAATAAATTGGTATCTCCTCTCATAATTTGATGCATTCCGTTTGGATAAGGAATTGCATTAAATAATATTGGCAATGAAACTGCTGTCATAAATGCAGCTGAATAAGTTTTCATAATAACCGCATCTGGATGTTGTTTTGACAACTCTTTCAAAAATGGCGTGGTATCCCTATCATAACCAAAATAAGAGAGGTGAGAAGCGGCTTCACTTTCTCCCATAATAAAAACAATATTTTTAATTTTAGGTTCTGTGCTAATAGGTGGTTGTGGGTAAATATATTCCGGAATATCTGATAATTTAAGAACATTATACGGTAATACCCTACCTATAAAATAGCCAAATGAAAAGTAATTTGCTTTAATCCTTGAATAATTAGAGCTTGGAGAAATCCCCAGTTCCTGACTAGTATAGAAAGAACGAATAAAAATATAAATCATCGATAACAAAAATAAAATATCGGTAATTGCATATTTACTCTTATTCTTTCTAAAATAGGAAATTGAGATAAATATAGAAACATCAACCACTCCCCAGATCATACTTCCAAACCATTTCTCATACATCCCCATACCTGCATGAGTGACTTCAGAAAGTTCTTTTAACATTAAAAAATAATTAGTTCCATTGATCCAACTTTGATATATTTGAAAATGGACATTATTAACAACAACGCATAAAAAATAGAAAAAAGCGATTAAGAATTTTATTATTCTATATTTAGAAAAGAAAAATAGAGATACTAAAATAAATATAATAATATAACTTTCAAAATAGCGTGTTAATGAGGGAATAGAAAATATATTTCTATATAAAATTTCGCTAAAAAGTAAAATAACACTATATATTCCAATTAATAAAAAATTTTTTAATTTGTTCTTAACAGATGAGTTCATATTAGTCCGGCTCATTCTAAGCTTTATTATAAATTACCGAAGTGTATCAGAAACGACTGTCAATAGAAACAAAAAAAGCTTCGCCAAATTGACGAAGCCATTTCCGAATCTTCAATCTGCCTGACTATATTAACGCCACGCTTTGTATTGATTAATTAAGCCGTTGGTTGAACTGTCGTGGGAAGACACTTTTTCATTGCCCACCAATTCCGGAAGAATACGGTTTGCCAACTGTTTACCCAATTCCACACCCCATTGGTCGAAAGTGAAGATATTAAAGATAACACCCTGCACAAAGATTTTGTGTTCATACATCGCAATCAATGCACCTAATGTAAATGGTGTAATTTCACTCACCAAAATAGAGTTTGTCGGTTTGTTGCCGGTAAAGACTTTAAACGGCACAATGTGCTGCACATCAGCAAGGTTTTTACCAGCTTTAACAAATTCCGCGTCCACTTCTTCTTTTGTTTTACCAAAAGCCAATGCTTCGGTTTGTGCAAAGAAGTTAGAAAGCAGTTTAAGGTGATGATCGCCTAACGGATTATGTGTTTTTGCCGGTGCAATAAAATCACAAGGAATCAAGGTCGTTCCTTGATGAATTAATTGATAAAACGCGTGTTGTCCGTTGGTACCCGGTTCACCCCAAATAATTGGACCGGTTTGATAATCAACCGGATTTCCGTTGCGATCGACATATTTACCGTTGGATTCCATATTACCTTGTTGGAAATAAGCAGCAAAACGGTGCATATATTGATCATATGGCAAAATTGCCTCTGTCTGCGCCCCTAAGAAATTAGTGTTCCATAAACCGATTAATGCCAATGTCATCGGGATATTTTTTTCTACTGCTGTATTTCTGAAATGTTTATCCATTTCGTGTGCGCCACTTAATAATGCTTCAAAATTATCAAAGCCAATAGAAAGTGCGATCGATAAACCGATGGCAGACCAGAGAGAATAACGTCCGCCAACCCAATCCCAGAACTCAAACATATTGTCGGTATCAATACCAAATTCCGCTACCGCTTTTGCATTGGTCGATAATGCTGCGAAATGTTTTGCGATATGTGCTTCATCTTTCGCCTTTGCCAAAAACCATTCACGCGCCGAATGTGCGTTGGTCATTGTTTCCTGTGTGGTAAAGGTTTTTGATGCCACCAACACTAAAGTTGTTTCCGGGTCAACTTTTTTCAAAGTTTCAGCAATATGAGTACCGTCAACATTGGAAACAAAGTGCATTGTAAGGTGATTTTTATATGGACGTAACGCTTCGGTTACCATATAAGGCCCTAAATCAGAACCACCGATACCAATATTAATCACATCAGTGATCGCTTTACCGCTATAACCTTTCCATTCTCCGGAAATAACACGTTCACAGAAAGATTTCATTTTTGCCAATACCGCATTCACTTCCGGCATCACATCTTTACCATCCACATAAACCGGTGTATTGCTGCGGTTACGTAATGCAGTATGCAATACCGCACGATTTTCGGTACGGTTAATCTTTTCACCGCTAAACATACTTTCAATAGCTTCTTTGACAGCAGTTTCATTAATTAATTGGCGTAATAAAGTTAATGTTTCTTCTGTAAAACGGTTCTTAGAAAAATCTACTAAAATATCATCATTAAATTTTAAAGAATAACGATCAAAACGATCAGGTTGCTGTGCAAACAACTGTTGGATAGTAACATCTCTTTGTGCTTTTTGATGTTGCAACAACGCTTGCCACGCTTTTGTTGAAGTAGGATTAATATTTTTCATATGCAATTTTCCTTAATTAAAAATTAATCAATATACTCTACTAATACTCGAGGAGTAAGTTTCGTTACTAATTCATAACTGATTACGCCAATAATTTCAGCTATTTCTTCTATCGGCAATTCTTTACCCCATAAAATGACTTCATCACCAACCTTGTCCTGTGCATCTGCACCAAGATCAACGGTCAACATATCCATCGAAACTTTTCCAACGATAGGCACACGCCTACCATTAATATAAACAGGCGTTCCTGTCGGCACATCACGTGGGTAACCGTCACCATAACCGATTGCCACCACGCCGATTTTAGTATCTTTTTCGCTTACCCAACGACCGCCATAGCCGACCGGCTCGCCTTTTTTATGATTACGCACTGCAATCAATGATGAGGTTAACGTCATCACCGGAATTAAATCATAAGCACTGCTCGGTGTGTTATTGGCGGAAATGCCGTACATAATAATGCCCGGACGAATCCAATCCAGATGAGAATCTTTCCAGAACAAGATACCACCTGACGCGGCAATACTTTTTTCTCCCACTTTACCGGCGCAAGCGGTTAGGAAACGATCCAGCTGTTTTAAGGTATAATCACTGTCCAACTCATCGGCACGACTGAAATGGCTGATAAAGCGGATTTGATTAACATTTTGCGAAGCGGATAACGCTTGATAATAACGATCGACTTCATCCAGCTGCACACCTAAACGATGCATTCCGGTATCAATTTTAATCCAAACATTGATCGGATTCGGTAATTTAGCCGCTAATAATGCTTCCAACTGCTCATCACAATGTACCACTGTTTCCAAATTATTAACCGACAAAATCGGCAAATCGGAGGCGGAAAAAAAGCCTTCTAATAACAAGATAGGCTTGGTAATTCCATTGGAGCGCAAACGCAACGCTTCACCTAAGCGAGCGACACCGAAACAATCTACATTGTCTTGTACAGTCTGAGAAACAAACTCAACACCGTGTCCGTAAGCATTCGCTTTCACCACCGCAATAATTTTACTGTTCGGCGCAAGCGAATGAATTTTTTCTATATTATGTTTAAGGGCAAGAGAGCTAATCTTTGCCGTTGCTGCTTTCATATAACTGCCTTTGTTAATTAATAATGATCTTCATAGCCTGAATCATACTGAAGATTAGTAAATTTCGAGAAATTACCTTGGAAGGCTAACCGTACGCTACCGATTGGTCCGTTACGCTGTTTACCGATAATAATCTCTGCCGTACCTTTAAATTCGGAATTAGGATTATAAACCTCATCTCGATAAATAAACATAATCAAGTCCGCATCCTGCTCAATCGCACCTGATTCACGCAAATCCGAATTGACCGGACGTTTATCGGCACGTTGTTCCAAACTTCGGTTTAGCTGTGACAATGCGATCACCGGCACTTTCAACTCTTTAGCCAATGCTTTTAATGAACGTGAAATTTCTGCAATTTCCAATGTTCTGTTTTCGGCATAACCCGGCACTCGCATTAACTGCAAATAGTCGACCATAATCAATGCCAAACCGTTCGGACTTTCTCGATGAATACGTCTGGCACGCGAACGTAGTTCTGTCGGGGTCAAACCGGAAGTGTCATCAATATAAATATTCTGCTTCTGTTTCAGCATCCCGATACAACTTGCCAGCGCATCCCATTCCGCACCGTCAGATTCGATCTGACCGGTACGCAATTTGGTTTGATCCACCCTTGCCAATGAAGACAGCATTCTCATCATTAACTGTTCCGCCGGCATTTCCAAGCTAAAGATCAACACCGCTTTATCCTGATCCGCCGGTAATGCCGCATTTTCACACAAATTCATCGCGAAGGTGGTTTTCCCCATTGAAGGACGTGCCGCCACAATAATCAAATCGCCGGGTTGTAAACCTGCTGTTTTCTTATCCAAATCGGTAAAGCCGGTGGAAATACCGGTTACTCCGCCATTCGGGTTTTGTGCCAACAACTCAATTTTATTAACGGTATCTTTGAGGATTTTATTCACATTCTGCGGTCCGCTTTCCGTGCCGACCATTCGCTGTTCGGAAATCTGCAAAATCTTACTTTCGGCGGTATCCAGAATGTCTTTCACATCCTGTCCGTTAGTGGAATAACAGTTTTCAGAGATGGTATTGCTGGCAGCAATCAACTCACGCAAGATCGCTTTTTCACGAATAATATTGGCATATGCCAAAGCATTGGCGCTGTTCGGGGTTTTTTGCGATAACTCAACCAAGTAGGAAAAACCGCCGACCGAATCGCCTAAATTTTTACTATTTAATGCCTGCTCCAACGTGATTAAATCCGCCGGTTTACCATAACTCAACAAGGCTTCAATCTCTTGAAAGATAATACGATGGGCATAAGTGTAGAAATCTTGAGCAATTACCGCTTCGGCAACGCTGTCCCACAAGGCGTTATCCAACAGTAATGCCCCCAACACCGACTGTTCCGCTTCCAATGAGTGCGGCGGCGTAAATTGTTCTAAATCTTTATTATTTTTTGCTAATGTTGTCGTTGAATTTTTAAGCTGAGATGTTCGAGTCGGAGTCCACGCCATACTATTCACCATTTAACTATACTAAGCGCAGAAGTATAGCAAAAATAACACCAAAGCGTGGATCAAAAATAGCGCAAAAACGTGCTGCAAAAGATAAACCGCTAAAAACCTTAACGATTTTTAGCGGTTTGCAGAAGAGGAAAAGAATTACTCTTTTTTACCTAATTGAGGGAATGCAGAGTTATTCAATAACAAACCGGTTTCAGTGTAGATGCCTAGCTTGTCACGTGTATCAGTAATATCCAAATTACGCATTGTCAATTGACCGATACGATCTTTCGGATCAAACGGTGCATTTTCAATTTTTTCCATACTTAAACGTTCAGGCTGATAAGTTAAGTTTGGTGATTCAGTGTTAAGAATTGAGTAATCATTACCACGACGTAATTCAAGTGTTACTTCACCGGTAATGGCACGAGCCACCCAACGCTGTGCAGTTTCTCTCAACATTAATGCTTGCGGATCGAACCAACGACCTTGATAAAGCAAACGACCTAAACGTAAACCGTTGATACGATACTGTTCGATAGTATCTTCATTATGAATACCGGTAACCAAACGTTCGTAAGCGATATGTAACAACGCCATTCCCGGAGCTTCATAAATACCACGACTTTTCGCTTCGATAATACGGTTTTCAATTTGATCCGACATTCCTAAACCGTGACGACCACCGATACGGTTCGCTTCCAAGAACAGATCAACCGCATTCGCAAAAGTTTTACCGTTTAACGCCACCGGAACACCCTCTTCAAAACGCACGGTCACTTCTTCTGCTTTAATTGCAACATCATCTTTCCAGAAAGCAACACCCATAATCGGATTTACGATACGAATACCGCTGTTTAAAAATTCCAAATCTTTCGCTTCGTGAGTTGCACCGAGCATATTGGAGTCGGTAGAGTAGGCTTTTTCAACCGACATTTTGTAATTAAAGCCGTTTGCAATTAAGAATTCGGACATTTCGTGACGACCGCCGAGTTCATTAATAAATTGTTGATCCAACCAAGGTTTATAAATTTTCAATTTTGGATTGGTCAATAAACCGTAACGGTAGAAACGTTCAATATCATTACCTTTAAAGGTACTGCCGTCACCCCAGATATTGACATCATCCTCTTTCATTGCAGTAACCAACATTGTACCTGTTACCGCACGACCAAGCGGAGTAGTGTTGAAATAGGTCACGCCGCCGGTACTGATATGGAATGCGCCGCACTGAATTGCCGCAATACCTTCATTTGCCAATTGGCTACGACAATCGATTAAACGGGCATTTTCTGCACCATATTCTTTCGCTTTACGCGGAATGGCATCGTAGTCATCTTCATCAGGTTGTCCTAAATTTGCGGTATAAGCATAAGGCACTGCACCTTTTTGACGCATCCAAAGCAATGCTGCGCTAGTATCTAATCCACCGGAGAAAGCAATACCGACCTTTTGGCCCACTGGAAGTGATTCAAGAATTGTTGTTGACATATTAATTCCTATTAATGAGATGTGTTTGATAGTGTGATAAAACGAACATTTACCGAGTCGGTATTATTCCCTAAAATCAGACAACTGTCTATAAAATTTAAAAATAAAAATGCAACAAATATGCATAAAAATTCATTTATTTGCATAAAAATATCTTTTTAAGCGAAAGCAGTGCGATTCGAGAAAAATCATTCTAGAGAAGATGATCCGGCTATGCTAAAATCCGGGCGAAAAAAATGCCACTTAAAAGTTTAAGTGGCATATAAACTAAATAGAGTTTATAAAAATATACAGGAAGTGAAATGAGTAACTTCTCAGTTACTCAGTCTAGAAAATCTAGACTAATATGCAAACACAACATCATACTTAAGAATCTGAAACTCATTAACTAGTAAGGAATGACCAATCATTAAGTATGGCGCCATTCTAGGGGTCAACCTGACAATAGACAAACAATTTTTTTTTATCTTTAGCATAAAAAAAACTAATAACAAATGAAATAGATACTAACGAAAAGTTTTTATAATGGATACGAAATTATGGTTAAACGTTTGCCTCCCTTAAATGCCCTGAAAGCCTTTGATGCCGCTGCTAGACATTTAAGTTTCACCAAAGCTGCAGAAGAGCTATTTGTTACTCAAGCCGCCATTAGTCACCAAATAAAAATTTTAGAAGATTTTTTAGGTACTGCTCTTTTTTTGCGCAAAAATCGCACACTTGAACTTACAGAAGCAGGAAAAATTTATTTTTTTGATGTTGCTAATATATTAAAAAAATTAATGGATGCAACCGAACGTCTTACAAGAAATAAAGAGCAAAACGTGATTTCGATCAATATTCCTCAAACATTTGGTATGCAATGGTTGGTTCCTAGACTTAGCAAATTTAATCAACTTTATCCCGATATTGATGTACGCATTAATGGCGTTGATCAAGATGAGGGCTTATTGACTCAAGAAATTGATATTGCTGTTTATTATGGTAAAGGTGATTGGCACAGTTTAATCGTTAAACGATTGAAAGAGGCTAGATTACTGATTCTCGCCTCGCCGGAACTGCTCCACTCTCATCCAATTCATCACGCCGAAGACTTGCAACAGCACACATTGCTGCACGTACATAACCGCGATAACTGGCAGATGGCTTTGAAAGCATTAAAATTAGAAAATATCGATCTGCAACATAATCCGGTATTCAGCCACACATTTATGGCGTTACAGGCCGCCATTCACGGACAGGGTGTTGTTTTAGCTAATGAATTATTAGCAGAACAGGAAATTCAGCAGGGCAACCTGCATGAAGTATTGCAGCTACAACTCCAAGATCCGAAATCATTTTATGTTGTTTATCACCCGGATCGTGAAAATGATGATAAAGTAAAGGCATTTCGTGATTGGTTGATTTCAGTAATGGAGCAAGAAAAATAATGTTTAAACGTTTTTTAATCTTCACCGCACTAAATGGCTTTTTTTGTGTTGCCTTTGGTGCATTTTCGTCTCACATACTAAGTACACAACTCTCCAAACAAGCATTACTGTGGATAGAAATAGGATGGGATTACCAAGTTTTTCATACACTCGCTTTATTCGGTGTTACTATATTCTCATTACTACCTCTTAATGATAAAAAATTAACCAAAAAAATTGCTTTTAGCGGTTATTGTTGGCTTTATGGTATTGTATTATTCTGTTTTAGCTTATATTGTTTAGCTATTACTGGTAATAAAAGTTTAGCGCATCTTACGCCATTCGGCGGTCTCTGCTTTTTATTGGGATGGGGTAATTTAATCTATACTGGGATACGTTATCCTTTTAGTAAATAACATCGTTCTAACTTACAGGAAAGTGCTATGAATCAAATCATACTCTATTGTCGTGCCGGTTTTGAAAAAGAATTGGCTGCGGAAATCACTGATAAAGCGGCTAATTTGGGTATTTATGGATTTGCTAAAACAGAAGATAAAAGTGCCTTTGTTATCTTTGAGTGTAATAACAAAGAAGATGCACAAACATTAATAAGAGAAATTCCGTTCCATTCTATGATTTTCTGTCGTCAATGGTTTGCTGCTATTCAAAAATTGAATTTCACAGAAAATTCAGATCGAATCACACCGATTATCAAAACATTGAAAGAATCTTCGTTGAAATTGGAACAATTTACTGATCTTTGGGTGGAAACAGCGGACACCAATAAAGCAAAAGAATTGCTCACATTCTGCCGCAAATTTACCGTACCGCTACGACAAAAAATGAAAACACTAGGCTATTTCAATATCGACACCACCAAACGTTGGGAAAATATTACGCTTCATCTCTTCTTTACAGATTCAGAAAATTGTTATCTCGGTTACTCTTATAACAACAACCACTCTCCTGATTTTATGGGTATTAAACGCTTACGCTTCCCACATTCTGCACCTAGTCGTTCTACCTTAAAATTGGAAGAAGCAATTAAGACATTTCTCTCTCCAAAGGAGCAATCTGCACGTTTAACCGAACATCATTATGCGGTTGATTTAGGCGCTTGCCCGGGTGGTTGGACCTATCAGCTTGTGCGCCGTGGACTCTTTGTCTATGCAGTTGATCACGGTAAGATTGATGAACATTTAATGGAAAGTGGTCGTGTTGAGCATTGCTCAGAAGATGGATTCAAATTTGAACCTCCTGCTGATCATCATATTAATTGGTTAGTTTGCGATATGGTTGAACAACCGATTCGTATTGCGGATCTTATCGCTAAATGGTTAATTAAAGGCTGGTGCAGTGAAACCATTTTTAATCTCAAATTGCCGATGAAAAAACGCTATGAAGAGGTGCAGAAATGTATCTTCCTAATTGAACAAAAATTGCTAGATGAAGGACTGGATTACAAACTTCAAGCAAAACACCTATATCACGATCGTGAAGAGATCTCAGTACATATCTATTTAACAAATAATTAATTGAGGAATTTATGAATTTAAGAATTGCCGTTGTTGGCGCCGGCGGTCGAATGGGTCGCCAATTAATTCAAGCAATAGCCAAAGCAGATGGAGTGCAACTTACTGCTGCATTTGAAAGAAAAGATTCAAGCTTGGTTGGCAGTGATGCTGGAGAGCTTGCTGGCATTGGTCATAACGGTATTACCATTTCCGATAATTTGGCACAACAAGCAGATACTTTTGATCTTTTAATTGATTTTACTCGTCCGGAAGGAACATTGGCGCATTTAGAATTCTGTAGTGCCAATAATAAAAAAATGGTCATTGGTACTACCGGTTTTGATGAACAGGGAAAACAGGCAATTAAACACGCTGCCGAAAAAATCGGCATTGTCTTTGCTTCAAATTACAGTGTCGGCGTAAACCTAGTGTTCAAACTGTTGGAAAAAGCAGCTAAAGTGATGGGCGATTATTGTGATATTGAAATTATTGAAGCCCACCACCGCCATAAAGTGGATGCACCTTCCGGTACAGCGTTATCTATGGGTGAACACATTGCCAAAGCAATGGGAAAAAACTTAAAAGATCACGCTGTTTATGCTCGTGAAGGAATTACCGGCGAACGTAAACAGGATCAAATCGGTTTCGCCACTATTCGTGCTGGCGATGTTGTGGGGGAACATACTGTTTGGTTTGCCGATGAAGGTGAACGTGTCGAAATTGCACATAAAGCTTCCAGTCGGATGACTTTTGCTAACGGTGCGGTACGTGCTGCAAAATGGTTGGCTAATCACGATAAAGGTCTATTCGATATGACCGATGTACTTGATTTGAATAACCTTTAATCTACGAAACCCAAATCTTGAAATAAAAAATGGTGAAAAGCAAACGCTATTCACCATTCTTATTTTGTTCCAATTTGCTTTTAACTTACTCAACCGTTACCGCTTTCGCTAAATTTCTAGGTTGGTCAACATCCGTACCTTTAATAATCGCCACATAATAGGAGAGCAACTGCATCGGCACGGTGTAATAAATCGGCGCGGTGATTTCATTCACTTTCGGCATTGTGATAATTTTCATATTATCGCTGTCTTGGAAACCGGCTTCCGCATCAGCAAACACATATAATTGACCGCCTCTGGCGCGCACTTCTTCGATATTGGATTTCACTTTTTCCAATAAATCGTTATTCGGTGCAACCACAATCACCGGCATATCGGCATCAATCAATGCCAACGGGCCGTGTTTTAACTCCCCTGCTGCATAAGCTTCAGCGTGAATATAAGAAATTTCTTTTAATTTCAACGCTGCTTCCATTGCAATTGGATAAAATTCACCACGCCCTAAAAACAACGCATTATGTTTTTCAGCAAAATCCTCTGCCAATTTTTCAATCTGTTTATCAAATACTAACGCTTTTTCAATATCAGTAGGCACAGTATGCAAAGCTTGAACAATCTCTTTCTCTTTTTCAGGAGAAATACTGCCATTCAATTTACCGATAGCTACTACTAGCATCAACATTGATACCAATTGTGTGGTAAAGGCTTTGGTTGAAGCCACACCGATTTCCACACCAGCACGTGTCATAAAGGCTAAATCGGACTCACGCACCAACGATGAACCGGCAACGTTACAAATGGTCATCGCCGCCATATAACCTTTTTCTTTCGCTAAACGTAATGCAGCCAAAGTATCAGCGGTTTCACCGGATTGAGAAAGCGTTAATAACAGGCTGTTCGGGCGAGTAACAAATTTGCGATAACGAAATTCTGAAGCGATTTCTACATCACAACTTACGCCTGCTAATGCCTCAAACCAGTAACGCGCCACCATCCCTGAATTGTAAGAAGTTCCACACGCTACAATTTGAACGTGTTTTACATTTTCCAAAATAGATTTTGCTTTGTTACCGATACTTTCAACAATCATGCTGTCATGCGCGATACGTCCTTCCAAAGTATTAATAATCGCTGTTGGCTGTTCAAAAATCTCTTTCTGCATAAAGTGCCGGAACTGCCCTTTATCAGCGGCATCCTGTTCTAAATTTGATTCTGAAATCGGACGCTCCACCTTTTCACCTAAACGATTATAAATGGTCACACTACGGCGCGTAATTTCCGCCACATCACCCTCTTCCAAGAAACTGAAACGGCGCGTCACGTTCAATAACGCTAACTGGTCGGAAGCAAGGAAGTTTTCACCAACACCATAACCGATAACCAATGGGCTGCCAGAACGTGCCACAATTAAATGCTCCGGTTGTTGACGATGCATCACAACCATCCCATAAGCCCCTGTTAATTGTGTCACCGCTTGTTGCACTGCTTTTAATAAGTCGTGACAATGTTCAAACTCCCAATGCACCAAATGAGCAATCACTTCAGTATCAGTTTGAGAAACAAATTGATAACCGCGTTGTTGTAACTCTACTTTAAGCTCCTGATAATTTTCAATAATGCCGTTATGCACCACCGCAATATCACCCGACATATGCGGATGTGCATTGGTTTCTGACGGTTCACCGTGCGTTGCCCAACGTGTGTGTGCAATTCCTGTACCTCCGATTAACGGCTGTTTTTCTACCGCTTCATCTAATGCTTTCACTTTACCGACACGACGAACACGCTGTAAGTTATGATTACTGTCTACTACAGCAACACCTGCTGAGTCATAACCACGATATTCTAAACGATGTAAACCCTGAATTAATATTTCAGCAACATCACGTTGTGCTACAGCACCAACAATTCCACACATAATTTTTTCCTTTTTAAATCAATTAATTTGTAGAGGCAATAAGCACATCTACACCGATATTTTCAATCTGTTGTTTAACCGCCGGATCAATATGATCATCGGTGATTAAACAGTTAATCTGTTGCCAAGTCAGTTCAAGATTTGGCATTTTGCGTCCGATTTTTTGCGATTCCACCATCACAATCACTTCACGTGAAACCTCTGCCATTACACGGCTCAAACCGACCAATTCATTAAAGGTTGTCGTACCACGCTGCAAATCAATGCCATCTGCCCCGATAAATAATTGGTCGAAATCATAGGAACGAAGCACCTGCTCCGCCACTTTGCCTTGAAACGAATCAGAAGATGCATCCCAAGTACCACCGGTCATTAATAAAGTGGGTTCATTTTCCAACTGTCTCAATTCAGCGGCTACACTTAACGAATTAGTCATCACCACCAATCCCTGTTTTTTATTAAGCTGGCTGATTAATGCGGAAGTAGTACTACCCGTATCAATAATAATACGATTATGATCACGAATTTGTGCAGCAGCAATTTTAGCAATAGCGACTTTCTGTGGAGAAAGCGCTTCAATTTCCTCTTCTGCCAACACTTCGGCAGGCATTAATACTGCACCGCCGTAACGACGCAGTAATAATCCGTTTTGTTCCAATGCAGACAAATCCTTACGAATCGTAACTTCTGATGTTTCAAATTGATTAACAAGCTGTTCAACCGTTACTTCACCTTGTTCTTCTAGACGTTTTAGAATAGCGTGACGACGTTGTTTAGTATTTCTTTTAGCCATTATATTTTGAACTGCTCCCTATAAATTTCGAAGCGAAATATAGCAAAATAAAAAAATGATGACAAATGCTATTTCTTTTTAGCAAAAAATTTCCTTCACTTTTTGCAATAAGCCAAATGTAAATTTAAGGAAAATTTGTGATTTAGTTAACAGATCTTTAATTAAAAATTAAACAATAAAGCACTAAGGTTTTATACTGTCAAAGGAAGTATTCATATCATTATATCCGTTGAAAATAAGGAGCTTAAAATGAAATTAAATCAGGTTACCACTCATTATCACAAATATTCTCAACTTATTGTTTTAACTGGAATTCTCTTGGGGGGGGGTATTAGCCTTTTGCCGTTAACGGTAAATGCGGCTGTTGATCAAGCAGAAGTCATCAAGAAAGTCGCAACGGGAACAGAGCTGTCACAAGACGAAAAGGATTGGTTTACTTCTTTCTTTGGAGGGCGTACATTACAGAAAAACGAGAAAGCCCTTGAATATCAGGGACCTACATCCGAGAAAAATGGCGGGTATATCTTTAATGCGCCATATACGTTCGCTTGCAGAGTTATTCCGACGGCGGTGTTGTCTTAGGTGCTGACAATGTGGGGACGACAACAAAACCATCTGCTTCTGTTTTTGGGTCAAAGAATACATACAGTAATCAGGCCAATATCCATGGCTTTGATAATCAAGCCTTGGGATATGATGCCATAGCCATTGGGTACCAGAATCATTCCTTTGGAAATCATAGCGTGACTATTGGCGGTCAAAATGTTGCCGGTGGCGGGGGTGGAGTCGCAATTGGATTCTATGCTTTTGCTAACAGGCATAGTAATGCTTGGGGATTTCATTCTACCGCTCTGGGAAATACGGCGACAGCTATTGGTGCAGGTGCGGTTGCAGGGAAAAAGGAAATCCTGGATTATTTAAATAACGTGTGGCTTTGGTATAATAACCAGCCCTATTATTCAGAACTTCAGATGCGGGATCCGGACACTTTCGGAACCTATACGGAAGAAACAAAGTATAGTGAAGCACGCCTTGAAGAGGCTAGGACTAAGATTTTTGACATTTACAAAGATTACTTTAAATCCGTTGGTATTACTTCTTTGGAACAGCTGAAAGCCCTTGATCGTGGAACGGATGTCGACCCTATTCTTCAAACTCTCGGTTTCCAGTATCTGCTTACAAAAGATAATATTGATTCTCCTGTTGCTATCGGTACGAATGCTCATGCTATGGCGGATAACACTTTGTCTCTAGGCAACGGTTCAGAAGCGTTGGTTGCTGGCAGTGTGGGGCTAGGTGCTTTTTCGAGAGCTACCGAAGCGGACATGGTGGCAGATGGTACAAAAGCACTGTTCTCCGGTATTACCTTTAGACAGAGCGGTAACTTAGGTAGCGATGGTAACGCAAATGGAGAATATCTAACCGGTGCTATTTCTATCGGCGGTCCTCGTTATGTACAAAAAAATGTAAATGGGAACATGCTGACGGTACAAGAAGGCAATTACGTTCGTCAGATTAAACATCTTGCCGATGGGACGCATGATACTGATGCGGTGAATCTGCGTCAGTTGCGAGGTGCACTCTTTAATGGCATTAAGGCCGGTGATGGTGTAACGATCACAAAACAGGATGATCCGACAAAACCCGACTATGGTACGATAACCGTGACAGCTGCCAATACGAACACAGGTAATGGAACCTCTACCATTCAATATGAAGCCGGTGATAATGTTTCTATCAAGAAAAAAGAGGGAGCAGATAACACCTATGTTATCTCTGCAACCAATAGCGGTGGCGGCACTGATTTTAAAGTGAAAGGTGATATCGGTGAAGCTGCTCAAGTGAAAAGCGGTGATACTTTAAACATTAATGGCGGTGCAACCGGTTTATCTCACAATGCCAATATCGGTGTGGAAACAGAGAAGGACGGTTTGAAGTTAAGATTAGCCAAAGATATTACTACCGAAAGTGTAACTTTAAGCAAAGGTAAGAACGGCAAATCCACCAAAATGGACTCCGAAAGTGTGACTATTAACAACGGCAAACAATCTACTAAAGTCAGCGCTGAAAGTGTTAACGTCAACAACGGCAGCCAACATACCACTGTCAATGCCGGTGGAGTAACTGTAAACAGCAACAACCAAGCTCCAGTCTCTTTAACTTCTCGTGGTTTGGATAACGGCGGCAATCGTATCAGCAACGTTGCAGACGGCGTACAACCTCACGATGCGGTTAATGTTAGCCAACTTAACCGTGTGAAGAAAAAAATGGAAAAACATTCCGATGCCGGTACAGCAGCAGCGATTGCAGTCGGTAATTTACCGCACGCAATGCACAGCGGTAAATCAATGATTGCGATTGCGGGCGGCAGCTACGGCGGTGAATCTGCGGTGGCAATCGGGGTATCTCATACAAACGAAAAAGGCAACGTGATTTTGAAACTTTCCGGAACCAGTGACTCCAACGGTAAATATGGTGTCGGTGCCGGTGTGGGTTACGAATTCTAATTCAGCCGATATTGCAATAATTTAAAACAATGGGGTGTAGATCACAACGCCCCATTTTTATGCACTTTTTATGCGATAAATTTTTACACGAAATGAAGAGGAATTTTTGCTGAAAGCGACAATCCGCTATAAATCCAGCACAATATCCTGTTCCAACAGACAACAACAGAGCAAAATTTCATCCGGTTGCAAAAAAGCCAATGGCAATTGTCGATAACGCACCGAACCTTGCAATATCTTTGCCCGACAAGCACCGCAATAACCAGAGCGGCATTGATATTCGTGCGCAATCTGATTCTGTTCCAGATTTTCCAATAAAGAGATTTGATTATCGTGCAATAATGTCTGTTGTCTTTGTTTTAAATGCACCTGATAAACTTTCATTGTCTATTTTTATCCTTTTGATAATACAAGAAAAATTTAAACAGTTTCATTAAGGCGATTAAGTCTGTTCTTGCGATTGGTGTAAACGGCAATAACAGATAATAAAGCCAACGGTATTTCTGCACCAAACAACAAGTATATTGCCACTGCTGCTCACCGCCGTTTTGGCGATAAACCGCAATGCTTTGCTCAATTTCCTGATCGGAAATCTCTTCACTGACATAAAGACTATGAATATAAAACAGCAAATCACGCGCCTGTTGTTTATTTAAATTATGGCTGAACACTTTTGATTCAAAATCAATAAAACGTACACCGTCTTCCAACCAACCCATATCGCGAATCGCCGGTCTGCCGTGATAAAGTTTTTTTTGATGTAAATTTGCCAACGCCAACGCGGCATCGTGCAATAAACGTTGTTTAAATTCAGGTGAGATATTTCGATCGTATATATAACGTTTGACTGACTGCCCCACATCTTCGATCACAAAATAACGCTCACTGACTAACACTAGTTTGGCAACTGCTGCCTGTTTGTGGTTAAGATACTGTAATGTTTTAATCTCTCGTTGCAACGCTGCTTGTGGATTAGGCTTCAACAATCGCATTGCGCCACTAGTGCGCTCCACCTGTTTTACCCAATATTTTTTACCCTCAAATTGAAAAGGGAAAACCCGCTCTTCCGAGTTTTCCGCTACCAACTTTTCCACATAATCAGAAAAATGCATACTCCACCAAATTACTATTGTTCGATTTTAGGTTGATTTTTCTGTGCATTATACTGAATATCGTCCAAACACCAATCTACTAATAATTTTCCGTTTTCAAAAACGGTTTGCATCATTGAATTTTCAGCATATTGATTTAACGGTAGATGATCAATGTTGATCGTTTGATATTTTTCACCATTCCAAATCAAATCTAAACGACCTTTTTTACTTACCTTGCCCTTATCAGTTATCGGTGCTTTATATACATCCACTAATTTACCTTCGGTAATTACGCAACTACACTTCATCGCAAAACGGTGTGTATCACGATTGATACTGGTGGTTAAATTACCCTGCAACAAAGAGCCGCCACAACCCAAAATCACATTTTCTACTGAATATTGGTTATCTTTTAATGCTTTCAACAAGTCCCACGTAGTATTTTCATTAATGCCGTCACCCTGTAAAACTTTGACATTATTCAATACCTTATAACCTTTGCTATTAACAGTAACGCCAAAAGTATTTCCCAAACGTTCACAAGCAAAAAGCACATTACTAATCGCATCACCACTGTCAGGTCTAAGCACGAGCGGGAATTTACGCTGTTTCACTTTTTCTGCTAATTTGCCACAGAAAACGTCTTCAATCGTTTTGTAATAATCGTAACTGTCAACCACAATAGAAATTACAGAATTTTGATAAGTATCCAATAAATGTTCATATGCTTGCGCTTCTCGTTCTTTTGACCACGAAGTGATGGTGCTGTGTTCCGCCGCTGGTACACTGAATCCTGCCATTTCTGCATGATAATACTGACGCAACATCATTAATGCTCCAACATTATCCGTACCTTTAAAATTCAATAGGTGTGCTGCACCACCAAGCTGCGCACTCTCTTCACTCGATACCCCACGATAACCAAAATCGTGCAACATAAACGGCAATGCATCCAAGCTATCAGCAGTTTCCTGTAAGAATTTACGACAAATGCGGTGATAAGAGTTAGATAAAGTAGCAACCGTACACGGATACCAAATTTTTAACAGCAAAGTTTCAAAAAAACTCACTAACCAAGCACAACAGGGATCAGTATTTTCAACCGTCACTAAAACATTGTGGTTATTCACCAAACTACCTTCCGGTACTGCTCTAATTTTTAATGGCAAATAACCTTGATGTTGTTGCAAAATATATTGCCAATTTTCACGATCAAACGGCAAACCGTGCAAACGCATAATTTGTTCTGCTTCATCAATCATTGCTTGTGTAATCGGCTGGCAAAGATATTTTTTCAAATAATACTGTAAGCCAAAAAATTGAGTATAACCGTAACGTCCGCCACGACTTTCAATGTAGTGATGCATATAAGTCATTTGTGGTGGATATTGGCGTGAATGAGAGTATTTGTATGAATCACTCATCAAAATAATATTTTTATCCATTACGATTCAGCCTCTATTTATTTGCGATCAAGCTTAATTTTGCCACTCTATCTCCTGATAAAATACAATCCATTTGATAGAACTGATTGCCGTTCAGGCGCATTTTCGCAGTTAAACGACTGGTGCTGCCAGCACTGTTACCGGAAGTACGCAATACACGCTTAGTGCCGGCAACTTGTTGTACTTTAGCAATACAGAGATAATTAAGCTTTGCCTCTTCGCCGGTGCGAACTGCACCAATATTTTTATCTGCTGAGTTATAGCTCAATTTTTTCACCCAAGATTCTGCTTCTCTTTTCACTTGTAATGCATCCACATCTGCATTAGCAACATTAAAATCATACAATTTTGTATTATTGGCAACAGCAATAACTTGACCATTTTTCAAGTAAATTTTCTCTGCCTTATTACCGCTCACATCAATATAAACAATGTTTTTACCACTAAAATAAGCTGTATAAGTTTGATTATCGGTTTGATAAATAAAACTTGGCAATGTTTTTATACTATCACTGATTGCTTTTAATTCTGCATTTTCTACCCCCTTTTCCACTACCGGAACAGATTTCGCCTTGCCGGGAGTCAACTGACTACACGCCGACAATACAAATGCAAATGCCACGCTTAATAATAGTGATATATTTTTTGCTTTCATCATTATGATTTCTCCACAGTTTAATAATTAACCTCAACTTAAAAATAATGCCGCTGCACCACGCACACCACCGGAATCACCGTATTTTGCTTTTTGGATTGCTGGCACAACTGCACTACGCATTAAATGTTCCGGCAGGCGTTTTGGCAAAGCTTCATAGATATAATCAAAGTTGGATAAGCCGCCACCTAAGAAAATGGCATCCGGATCAAGCACTGTAATCAAATTACCAATGCTGATCGCCATTAATTCAATGAATTTCTCAACAAATTCTACTGTTTTTGCATCATTTTGATAAAAACGCCGGATAATCTCTTTTGCTGACAATTTTTCGTGTAATAAATCATTATATAACAGTTCAAATCCGCGCCCAGATAAATAGGTATCCAAACAAGCAACATTACCGCAACCGCAACGGTAAATCGGGGCATTATCCCAACCAAGCAGTTTTAAAGCGTGATAATTTAATTGGATATGACCAACTTCGCCTGCCATTCCCACTTTACCGGAATGCACTTTGCCATTAAAAACCAGACCGCCACCAAAGCCAGTACCGATGATCAAACCTAATACGGTTGAATACTGTTTACTCTCCTCATCCCACGCCTCGGAAAGAGCAAAGCAATTTGCATCATTTTCAATACGAACTTCACGTTGTAAACATTGTTCCAAATCACGTGCAATTGGTTGATTATCCGCAACGCGAATGTTGGTAATTTCGGCTATACCGGTATCACGGCGAACGAAGCCCGGCACACCTATACCAACAGTACCTTTACTACCAAATTTTTGATCGGCTTTTTCTACTAACCGTACAATCGAATTTAACCAATCTTCATAGCTAGTTTGTGGTGTATCAATTCGCTCACTATACAACCTCTCTAACTGTTGATTAAATGCTGCCAATTCTATTTTTGTACCACCAATATCGATCCCATATAACATATTTATACCTACGTAAGTTGAAAAAATTACTGGAATTATAGCCTATTTTGTAATAAACCTGCTACATTCATAAAAACAACTACAACAATAATTAAAAACCGCAACAAAAATGGTTGATAATGTATATAATGATTTCCTTTTATTTTTTGAGTTATACAAATAAATACTCTATGTAAGAAAGCAAAAAACATTAGAATAGCGAGGAACATATGGCAAAAATTGAGCTTGTCGCAAAAGCAAACCTACCTACTGAATTTGGGATTTTTCAGATTATTGGTTTTGAGCATCCACAAACCCACAAAGAACATGTCGCATTAGTAATGGGCGACATTGCCAACGGAGAACCTACTCTTGCCAGAATTCATTCAGAATGTCTAACCGGCGATGCATTGCATAGTTTGAAATGTGATTGCGGTTTTCAATTACAAGCGGCGCTGAAACAAATTAGTGAAGAAGGTAAAGGCATATTAATCTATCACCGCGCTGAAGGACGTGGTATCGGTTTGATTAACAAGATTCGAGCTTATGCTTTGCAAGATCAGGGAATGGATACCATTGAAGCCAATCTTGCATTAGGATTTAAAGAAGATGAACGTGATTTCACTGTTTGCGCGGAAATTTTTGAATTATTGGGCGTAAAAGAGATTCGCTTATTAACCAATAATCCGCAAAAAATCGAAACAATGAAACGTGCCGGTATTAATGTGGTGGAACGTGTGCCGTTAAATGTCGGTGAAAATCGTTACAATACAGACTATTTAACCGTGAAAGAGCAGAAAATGGGACATATGATTGTGCACTCCCACGACTGTCAGTGCGATAAAGAGCATTAATTTTTTCATATTTTTCAAATAATTAAGGTCGCCATCGTGCGACCTTTTCCTTCAAGATTCAACTCACTTTAAAGCGTTTTCTTTTAGTCAATCAATCCTTTTTCCAATAAATAATCCAACACCAAACAGCCGGCTTGTGAGCAAATAGCGCGATCTTTACTGGTAATCCAGCGAATTTCTTCGATTTCTGCACTTGCGATTAATTCACCTTGATATTGCGCCTGATAACAACGCATAATCACCATTACCCCTTCAGCTTTACCGTGTGCTTGTGCTTGAAATGTTTCCACTGGCTGTAAACTGTTTGGAATTAAATTAACATTTAGCTCTTCCTTAATTTCACGAACTAATGCCTGCTGATCGTTTTCTCCAACTTCACGTTTACCTCCAGGCAAATAATATTGCTCTTTTCCGTATGAGCGTGTCATTAATAGTTGACGATCTTTAATTAAAATCCACGCCAATTTATCGATATGTTGCATATTTGCTACTCCTCTAATTTTATTTGCGTCTTTTCTTGCATCCCTACCGTTTGCTAGTATAGTGAGTTTTCTAAAAATCGTAACCTTTTTATTTAATAGGAAAATTATGTTGACTGTTTATGGAATAAAAAATTGTGATACCGTCAAGAAAACCCTTGTCTGGTTGGCACAACATCAACTTGAAGCAAAATTGCACGATTATCGTCAGCAAGGCATTGATGCCGCCTTTTTACAACAGATTGAAGCATTGTTCGGTTGGGAAGCGTTAATCAATAAACGCAGCACCACTTGGCGTAATTTGGAGCAGACAGTTAAAGATCAACTTAATCAGGATAATGCACTTTCTTTATTGCTTGAACAGCCAACGCTTATCAAACGACCAATCGTATTAGGCGATAATGTGCAGCTTATCGGCTTTAATGCTAAACAATATGCGCAGGCTTTTGGAGTAGCGGAATGAAACAAGAAGTCATTGCCCTCGCACAAGATTTAATTCATCGCCCCTCTGTCAGTCCAAAAGATGAGGGTTGTCAACAAGTGATAGCTGATCGTTTGAGTAAATTAGGTTTTAACATTGAATGGATGCCGTTCGGTGACACTTTAAATTTATGGGCTACCCACGGTAATTCTACTCCAACTATTGTTTTCGCTGGACATACTGATGTTGTACCGCCTGGCGATGAAACACAATGGCAACATTCGCCCTTTTCAGCCGAAATTGTCGGTGATTTACTTTATGGTCGTGGTGCAGCAGATATGAAAGGTTCGTTGGCATCAATGGTAGTAGCAGCAGAACAGTTTGTATCACAACATCCACAGCATAAAGGACGAATTGCGTTCTTGATTACCTCCGATGAAGAAGCAGCCGCTAAAGATGGCACTGTCAGGGTAGTGGAAGCATTAATGGCTCGTGGTGAACAGGTAGATTATTGTTTAGTCGGCGAACCCTCTAGTACCGAAAAACTGGGAGATATTGTAAAAAACGGTCGTCGTGGCTCTATTACCGGCAATCTTTATATTCAAGGTGTGCAAGGACACGTTGCTTATCCTCATCTTGCTGACAATCCGATTCATAAAGCTGCCGGATTTATTCAAGATCTGGTGAATATCAAATGGGATAACGGCAATGACTTCTTTCCACCAACAAGCCTACAAATTGCTAATATTCAAGCTGGCACAGGTTCAAATAATGTTATTCCTGGTGAACTTTATATTCAATTTAACTTGCGTTTTAATACCGAAACCAGCGATGAAAAGATTAAACAACGTGTTACAGAGTTACTGGCACGCCACCAACTGAATTATCGGATTGAATGGTGGCTATCAGGACAACCATTTTTAACCGCTAAAGGCAAATTGGTCGATGCGGTTGTACGCGCATTACAAAAAGTAGCGGCAATTACGCCAACATTGGAAACCAGTGGCGGTACATCTGATGGTCGATTTATCGCTTTAATGGGAGCGGAAGTGGTGGAACTCGGACCTTTAAATAAAACCATACACCGTATTGATGAATGTGTAAGCTGTGAAGATTTAGCAAAATTGGCGGTTACTCATTTAGAAATATTAAATACATTATTAGGAGAGTAAATTATGTTGCCGCTTGTATTTGATTGCTTAACAGGAAAATCTCGCCAACACTTGGCATTATTACCGCTTCCCCATTCCACTGCTCATTTCTTACAACCACAGGCTGTGAAAGCCTTCCAAAGTTTGCAACAGGCTGCGAAAAAAGCAGGTTTTAATTTACAGCCGGCAAGCACTTTCCGTGATTTCACACGCCAAAAATGGATTTGGGACAACAAATTCAACGGTATCAGGAAAGTACACAATGATCAGGGAGAAAACATTAATCTTTCTCTGCTTAGTGAATGGCAAAAATGTTTAGCTATTCTGCGCTGGTCGGCATTACCCGGTGCCAGTCGCCATCACTGGGGTACGGAAATTGATGTTTTTGATCCGGATCTACTACCTAAAGGACAATCGCTACAATTGACACCTCAAGAATATCAACAGAATGGTTACTTTGCTCCGCTAGTTGAATTTCTACAACAACATCTAGCTGATTTCGATTTTTATCTTCCTTTTCTTGAACTACCGGAAGATAAAAAAATTGGCATTGAGCCTTGGCATATCAGCTATCGCCCAATCGCAGAAAAGTTACAGCCGTTACTTACCCCCGAGGTTTTGTTAGAAGCGTGGAAGAATGAAACTATCGCCGGTAAAAAGATCCTTACTAAACATCTTAAAGAAATTTTCGATCAATTTATTCTTTAATCAAAAGCTAGTTCGACCCACATTGGATTGTGATCGGACGCTTTTGTTTTTTTCGTTGTCGCAGAAATAGCCTTCAATCCTTTGACAAAAATATGATCCAATGGAAAATCATTGAAACGTAAGCGATTATCTGGAAAAAATGAGATTTCGTGCAGACCAAATTGTGCCATTTTCTGTTGTAATATCTCAACCCTTTCCTGATTCCAAGCATTAAAGTCGCCAGCTATAATCACGGCATCAACCCGTTGTTGTAGCTGTTGCATAATTTGCTCTAATTGCTGACGATACGCTGTCGGTGTCCACTCAAAATTGATCATATGCACATTGATTATCAATAAAAATTTGCCGTTATCCAACGGATATACTGAAGATACGCTAGTTTTAGGAATACCTAACCAAGGTTCATCAACTGCAGCACTACAATAATATTGTGGTGAAAACAACGAAAGTGTCGCTACGCCAGATTGCATATCTCGATAAGAAAAGCCACTGGCAAACAATTGATTTGGCATACGTTGCAATAATTGTGGTAATTTCTGCAAAGAAGTTGCTTCTTGTAATAACATAAAATCCGTTTTTTCTTCATAATTTAGCAATAACGACTGCCATCCTTTATCTTCTCCTTTATGCACATTCCAAACCAATAATTTTAATGGTTGCGTAGTTGAAATTGTTTCAGCATCCAACATTGGACGATAACAACTTAATTTGCTGTCTATTTCGACAAAAGGTTCAAAACTTTGCTTTTCATTCATTGAAATAAACTGGGTCAAAGGTGGCTGATAAAGGGTTAGAGATTGATATAAAAACAAGATAACTGCTAATATCAACATCAGCAAAAAAACACTGATTAATTTAATTATTTTTTTCATAAATATTGCTCGCTTTTTTCAATATACCTCGATTGCACACTTTACATATTACTCACTAATTGATTTAATAGCGCGCGTTAATGACTTTTCAACAAGGCTTATTATATGGGCATTTACACATATATTTGTTTTTTATCTGCAATTTCTATTTTACTCGGTTTTATCACCAGTAAAATCAGCGATAAAATTCAATCTACTATCGCAATTACCGCCGCTGCGATGATTGGTTCATTGCTACTTTTGACTTTAGGTTATCTTGGTTGGTTTCAAATTGACAGTATTGCAACAGAAGTAATGCAAGAAATCGACTTTAAAAGTTTTCTACTTAATGGGATTTTAGGCTTCTTACTGTTTGCCGGCGCATTAGGTATTAAAATTCCCGTGTTGCGTGATCAAAAATGGGAAATCACAATCTTTGCGTTATTTTCAACACTAGCTTCCACATTCATTATTGGCACACTAATTTATTTAGTCGCTAATCTTATCAGCTTACCAATTGGCTTTATTTATTGTTTGCTTTTCGGTGCTTTAATTTCACCTACTGACCCTATCGCCGTATTGGCAATCATTAAAAATTTACGTGCACCGAAACGTTTATCAATGCAAGTTGAAGGAGAATCTCTATTTAATGACGGTGTCGGCTTGGTAATTTTTGTTACTATTTTTACCGTTGCCTTCAGCGGTGAACAGATGTCTGCCAGTGAAATTTTACATCTGTTCCTACACGAGGCAATCGGTGGAATTATCTTTGGCTTTGTGCTTGGCTTGGTCGCTCACCTCTTAATTTCAGCCACTGATGATGGTAGCTTAGAAATCTTATTAACTTTAACTATTCCAACTGCTGGTTTTATGTTGGCAAATCTATTAGAAGTTTCCGGTGCATTAGCGATGGTGGTTTCTGGTATTATGGTAGGAAATTGGACTCGTCATCGCGGTTTCTCTGAGCAAAGCCAACGCTATCTTGATCATTTTTGGGAAATGATCGACCACTTCCTGAACTCTCTACTATTCTTTCTAATCGGTTTTGCACTACTGCTGATTGATTTTACCTTCCAAGGCTTTCTGATGATGTTGTTAGCAATTCCAGTCTGTTTAGCAGCACGCTATATCAGCTTATGGATACCATACTCAATATTGCGTTTTTTCCGCACCTATAACCCTTACACTTTAAAAATTATGACGTGGGGTGGACTACGTGGCGGTTTGGCATTGGCTATGGCACTTTCCATTCCGGCAAAAGCGGTATTTGTTAATGGCACAGATGTAAAAGATATTATCTTGATTATGACTTATGCCATTGTTGTATTCTCAATTTTGGTGCAAGGCGTAACCATTGAAAAAATGATTAAAAAATCAAAATTGGTTGATCCGAACCGTGAGGAATATCTCACTCCAAGTTCACATTTTGAACACCACTCTTCCGCACAAGAGTAAGTTTCAACTTTGCTGTAGTAAGAATTACGAGTATAATTAACCACAATTTCGCCGCACGTTATGTGCGGCATATTTTTATCAAGAAACAGAAGACAATTATGACAACTACAATTATTACTGTTGACGGCACGAGCGGCGTTGGCAAAGGTACTTTATGTCAAGCATTGACTCAACATTTCGGTTTTCATTTATTGGACTCCGGTGCTATTTATCGTGTTTTCGGTTTAGCTGCAGCAAAACATAATATTGATTTTTCTGATGAAAAGGCTTTAAGCGCTTTTGCCAAAACGATCAACATCTCCTTCTCAAGCGACAAAAATGGCGTAAAAACTTTTCTAAATCAAGAAGACGTAAGCGATATTATTCGTACACAACAGGTTGCAGATTATGCCTCCAGAATAGCAATATACCCTCAAGTACGTGCTGCTTTATTGCAAAAACAGCGAGATTTTGCTCAAGCCCCCGGATTAGTGGCAGATGGTCGCGATATGGGTACAGTTGTTTTCCCAGAAGCTCAAATTAAGTTTTTTTTGGATGCTTCAGCGGAAGAACGTGCAAAAAGACGTTTAAAACAGTTGCAGGAAAAGGGAATTAATGGTAATTTTGCCCAGATTTTATCCGAAATTCAGGAACGCGATTACCGAGATAGAAATCGTGCGGTTGCTCCATTAAAACCCGCCGATGATGCAATTCTGTTAGATTCATCTTCCCTTTCTATTAATGACGTTTTCACGTTGGCATTGCAACATATTCATCAGCGTTGCCCTTATTTGGGATAGAACCATATTGTGTTTATTCAAGGAAGAATAGACGTTTATTATCAGCCCCGTTTAATAAGGAATTTAAGCGGTCGTTATTAACTTATTGAAGATTAATTTATATGTCAGAATCTTTTGCTCAACTATTTGAAGAATCACTAAAAGAACTTGAAACTCGTCAAGGTTCAATCGTTACTGGTACTGTTGTTGCTATCAACAAAGGTTTCGTTTTCGTTGATGCAGGTTTGAAATCTGAAGCTGCAATCCCTGCTGAAGAATTCCAAAATGCACAAGGTGAAATCACTGTTCAAGTTGGTGATCAAGTTCAAGTTGCGTTAGACGCTGTTGAAGATGGTTTCGGCGAAACCAAACTTTCTCGTGAAAAAGCAGTTCGTCACGAATCTTGGATTTCCTTAGAAAAAGCATACGAAGATCAAGAAACTGTTGTTGGTTTAATTAACGGTAAAGTGAAAGGTGGTTTCACTGTTGAGTTGAATGGTGTTCGTGCATTCTTACCTGGTTCATTAGTGGATACTCGCCCTGTACGCGATACTCTTCACTTAGAAGGTAAAGAATTAGAATTTAAAGTTATCAAACTAGACCAAAAACGTAACAATGTTGTTGTTTCTCGTCGTGCAGTTATCGAATCTGAAAACAGCCAAGAACGTGATCAATTACTTGAAGCCTTACAAGAAGGTGCCGAAGTTAAAGGTATCGTTAAGAATTTAACTGACTACGGTGCATTCGTTGATTTAGGTGGTGTTGATGGTTTATTACACATTACTGATATGGCTTGGAAACGTGTTAAACATCCAGGTGAAATCGTAAATGTCGGTGATGAAGTTACTGTTAAAGTATTGAAATTTGACCGTGATCGCACTCGTGTTTCACTAGGCTTAAAGCAATTAGGTCAAGATCCTTGGGCTGCTATCGCTGAAAATTATCCAGTAAACAGCAAATTAACAGGTAAAGTAACCAACTTAACCGACTATGGTTGCTTCGTTGAAATTTTAGACGGTATCGAAGGTCTTGTTCACGTTTCAGAAATGGATTGGACCAATAAAAATATCCATCCATCTAAAGTAGTTAGCGTAGGTGATGAAGTTGAAGTTATGGTATTAGAAATCGATGAAGAACGTCGTCGTATTTCTTTAGGTTTAAAACAATGCAAACCAAATCCATGGCAACAATTCGCTGATACTCACAACAAAGGTGACAAAGTATCAGGTAAAATCAAATCAATCACTGACTTCGGTATCTTCATTGGTTTAGAAGGCGGTATTGACGGTTTAGTTCACTTATCAGATATTTCTTGGAATGTTCCTGGAGAAGAAGCTGTTCGTAACTACAAGAAAGGAGATGAAGTTGAAGCTATCGTATTACAAGTTGATGCAGCTAAAGAGCGTATCTCTTTAGGTATCAAACAACTTGAAGAAGATCCATTCAATAACTTCGTTTCTATCAATAAAAAAGGCAGTGTAGTAAGTGCTAAAGTTGTTGATGTTGATGCTAAAGGTGCTAAAGTTGAGCTGGATAATGGTGTTGAAGGCTACATCCGTACCGCTGATCTTAACGGTGAAGTAAATGTTGGCGATGTTATTGAAGCAAAATACACCGGTGTAGATCGTAAAGCTCGTATTGTTCACTTATCAATCCGTGCAAAAGATGAAGCTGAAGAAGCTGCAGCATTAGCAAGCGTAAATAACAAACAAGAAGAAGTTGTTATTCCTAACGCAATGGCTGAAGCATTCAAAGCAGCAAAAGGTGAATAATCTTCCTTATCGTTTTGCTTAATTGCAATAAATCCGATATGTTTCGGCATATCGGATTTTCTACCTAAAACAGAAGGATACTCATATGACAAAATCAGAATTGATTGAAAAGTTGATAAATCGCCATCCTACTATGTCGATTAAACATATTGAATTTTCTGTTAAAGAAATTATTGAACATCTCTCTCTTACCTTAGAAAAGGGTGATCGTATTGAAATCCGCCGTTTCGGTAGTTTTGCATTACGCTATCGTCAACCTCGTACTGGTCGAAACCCAAAAACCGGTACACAAGTCAGTCTTGAAGCAAAATCAGTTCCGCATTTCAAAGCAGGGAAAGAATTGCGTGAACGTGTTGATAACATTTAATTAACTAATATGATCATACCAATTTAACGTTGCTGATCTATTCTCGTTTTATTAGCAACGTTACTTTTCTCCTATTATCATTTTATGAGCTGCCCTAAACATAGTTTGCCTAGACCACCTTGGTCATCACTTTCGTTTTGGAAACCAACTCCTTCTGCCCTCGCTGTATTAGTTATTTCACTACTAACTTTTGGTATTGGAGATGGTTTTTTAGTTTTATCTCAACTCGGTTCTACACCTTGGACTGTATTAGCACAAGGTCTTTCTATTAAAACAGGGAACAATATAGGCATTATTAGTTTTATCATCAGCATCATTGTAATGTTGACTTGGATACCTTTCCGGCAAAAGCCCGGTTTAGGTACATTGCTTAATATCACTTTAATCGCACTTTCTCTTGGCCTAACCGTTACTTTTATTCCTGCACCTCAAACCTTTATCGGACAATTTCTATTTATGCTCATCGGCGTTATTATCGGCGGCATCACCTCTGCATTCTACCTCACCTGCCATATGGGTGCCGGCCCTCGTGACGGCTTAATGGTCGGGCTTTATCAAACTACAGGTCTCAAAATCGGCACTATCCGAACCTTAATCGAAGGCAGTGTCTGTTTTGTCGGCTGGTTATTAGGTGGCGTTGTCGGTCTTGGAACATTGGTTTTTGCGTTATCGATCGGTTGGGTATTACAAACTACGCTCGGATTGATTATCAAAAAATTTAATACCCAATAAATAACAGCTAAGTCTCCGCCATTTTTCCTTTTCGATTCGGAATTTTGCTATTATAGTTGCTCTATTTTTGGCATAATGGGCATCATTTCATTTTCTACTAGGGGGCAATGTGAAATTAAAATACATTCTAACTTTAGTTATTGTTATTGCATTAATCATTGTTGGCATTACTGTCGGAGCCAATAACGATCAAGTGATTTCGGTAAACTATATTATCGCAAAAAGCAATATTCAACTCTCTAGCTTAGTTGCACTTTTATTCGGCTTCGGCTTCTTACTCGGTTGGTTAGTAACCGGGATTTTTTACATCAAGCTTAAAGTAAAAAATATGGCATTAACACGCCAAACTAAAAAGCAGCTACAACAAATCAATGAATTAATGACCGCAAGAGATAAAAACGCATAATGCTGGAACTGCTTTTTTTGCTGTTACCTATCGCCGCTGCCTATGGCTGGTATATGGGACATCGTAGCGCTAAAAAAGATCAGGAGGAGATCAGCAATAAATTATCCCGTGATTATATGACCGGGGTAAATTTTCTTTTATCTAACCAACAAGAAAAAGCGGTTGATCTTTTCTTAAAAATGCTAGAAAAGCAGGAGTCGGAAAACGCTATTGACAACGACTCCCAATTTGAAGCGGAATTGACTTTAGGTAATTTGTTTCGTTCTCGAGGAGAGGTGGATCGTGCATTACGTATCCACCAAAATATCGATAACAATCCTAATTACAGTTATGAACAAAAATTGCTCACTCGCCAGCAATTAGCCAAAGATTTTATGTTTGTAGGGTTCTTGGATAGAGCCGAAAAACTCTACCAGAAATTAAGTGAAGAGCCAGACTACGCAGAAAATGCCTTACACGAACTGGCAAATATTTATCAACGTACTAAAGAGTGGGATAAAGCTATCGAGGTGGGAGAGCGTTATCGTAAATTGACGCAGCACAGTGAAAATATCGCATTGGCACATTACTATTGCGAATTTGCCTTAGAATCCAATCAGCAACAACAGATTATAGATGCTCTTACAAAAGCTTTAATCGTTTCACCAACTTGCGTTAGAGCAACGCTTATTCTTTCCGAACAATATGCAAAACAAGGCAATTACCCCAAAGCCATCAAGACATTACAACAAATTACCGAGCAAAATCTTGCCTATATCAGTGAAGCCTTACCACCACTTATCGAATATTATCAACATTTGCCGAATAGCCACGATTTGGAACTGTTTCTTATCAAATTACAACAGCATAAAGCTAATAGCTCCGTAGTTATTGCCTTAACAGATTATATTGAACGGAAATCAGGTGCTGAAGTTGCAAAAAATCATCTCTATCGTCAGCTTGAGAAACGTCCGACAATGCGAATATTTCATCGATTCATTCAATATCAAATTAATGAGCTTGATGAAGGAAACGGCAAAGAGAGTCTAAAACTACTCTATAATATCGTTGACGAACGTTTGAAAAAAAGCTTTGAATATCGCTGTAATCATTGCGGTTTTCAGAGCCATAAACTGATTTGGCAATGTCCATCCTGTCGGCGATGGGAAACGGTTACACCAATAGAAAATTAATTTGCAAACAAAGAGGGAACATCATGGAAAATAAAGTTATTGTCGCCTTAGACTATGAAACGAAAAAAGAAGCAATGCAACTGGTTGATCAGCTTGATCCCAGTTTATGTCGCCTTAAAGTGGGTAAAGAGATGTTTACTACACTAGGTACAGAATTTGTCAAAGAATTGCAAAGACGTAATTTTGATGTGTTCTTAGATCTAAAATTCCACGATATTCCGAATACTGTTGCCCGTGCGGTACGTTCCGCCGCCGATTTAGGTGTTTGGATGGTCGATATGCACGCCAGTGGTGGTTTAAGAATGATGGAAGCAGCGAAAAAAATTCTGGAACCTTATGGCAAAGATGCGCCGATTTTAATTGCTATCACTGTTCTAACCAGTATGGAAGAAGCAGATTTATTGCAAATCGGCGTTAATACTTCTCCAGAAGAACACGTTATTCGTTTAGCGCGTCTAAGCCAACGTGCCGGATTGGATGGCGTAGTCTGTTCACCACAAGAAGTGGAAATCTTACGTCAGCGCTGTGGAAGCGAATTTAAATTAATCACCCCTGGAATTCGTCCTGAAGGTACTCAACTAGGTGATCAACGTCGCGTAATGACACCAAGAGAGGCGATTAATGCCGGCTCAGACTATCTAGTTATCGGTCGTCCAATTACACAAGCCGCAGATCCTGTTGCTGTATTAAAACAGATCAATGCATCAATTCAAGGATAATCAATGTCTGACAGTCAACTTGTTTACTCAACTGAAAACGGACGTATCAAACCTCAAAAGCAAGTACAGCAACGTCCACAAGGTGATGGTATTGTTCGTATTCAACGCCAAACATCAGGACGTAAAGGAAAAGGTGTTTGTGTTATCAGCGGTTTGCCTTTAGACGACAAAGCTCTCTCTGATCTTGCTTCATTACTGAAAAAGCGTTGTGGCTGTGGTGGCTCAGTTAAAAACGGTACCATTGAAATTCAAGGGGAAAATCGTGATCTATTAAAACAGTTGCTGGAAGAAAAAGGCTTTAAAGTTAAGCTGTCAGGTGGTTAAGCATTGAACATTCGTTAAAAACTCTCGTATTCAACAATTCACATACGAGAGTTTTTCTTTCACGCCAAATATTCTCTTTTTAGAAAAATTTCTAGCATTAATTGCATCATTAAGATTTCATTTTGCGACATATCACTCATTTTTAAATAAATCTGCAATAAAAATTTTGACACACTTCTCATTTTGGAAAATTTACACTTTATAAACGCTCATTTTTTCTTTTAAATACAAAACATAAGTTCGATTAAGAACATTATTTATATTTTCTTTTCTACTTTAGTCTTACAAATAAGGAGTCTTTATGGCACTCGATCATTCATTAAAAGGACAGTGTATTGCCGAATTTCTCGGAACGGCATTATTGATCTTTTTTGGTTGCGGTTGTGTAGCTGCAGCCCGTGTTGCAGGTGCTTCATTCGGTTTATGGGAAATCAGTATCGTTTGGGGAATGGGGGTTGCATTAGCAGTTTATCTTACCGCCGGTGTTTCCGGAGCTCATCTTAATCCTGCTGTCACTATCGCTCTTTGGAAATTCGCCTGCTTCGATGGCAAAAAAGTAGTACCTTTCATTATCGCTCAAATGTTAGGAGGTTTTTTCGGAGCCGCAGTTGTTTACCTGCTATATCGAGGAGTCATCATTGATTACGAAACAACTCAACATATTGTAAGAGGTTCTGCCGAAAGCCTATTTACTGCTGGTATTTTCTCTACCTATGCAAACCCTCATATTGATTTACTCACTGCTGGAACAGTTGAATTTATTCTTACTGCCACTTTAGTCGGTGTTATTTTAGCTTTGACTGATGATGGTAACGGCGTACCGCGTGGTGCTTTAGCTCCTTTACTTATCGGTATTCTAATTGCGGTATTGGGTGGTGCAATGGGGCCGTTAACCGGCTTTGCAATGAATCCTGCACGTGACTTCGGCCCTAAATTATTCGCTGCACTTTCCGGCTGGGGAGAAATCGCAATGACCGGCGGACACGTTATTCCATATGCATTAGTGCCAATCATTGCGCCGATTCTTGGCGGATTATTCGGTGCGTGGGGTTATCGTCGCTTTATTGGCAGAAATCTTCCGTGCAATAGCTGTAAAATTGACAACTAAATTTCTTGAAAAGGTAACTTATTATGACAGATAAAAAATATATTATTGCTTTAGACCAAGGTACAACCAGCTCTCGTGCAGTTTTGCTTGACCACGATGCCAATATTGTCGGCATTGCACAACGCGAATTCACACAAATTTATCCAAAAACTGGTTGGGTTGAACACGATCCTATGGAAATCTGGGCAACACAAAGTTCGACCTTAAATGAAGTGGTGGCGAAAACCGGTATTACTTCCGATCAGATCGCTGCAATCGGAATTACCAATCAGCGTGAAACAACGATCGTTTGGAATAAAAATACCGGCAAACCGGTTTACAATGCGATTGTGTGGCAATGCCGCCGTACCGCCGAATTTTGCGATCAATTAAAAGCGAAAGGTTATACCGATTATATTCGTAATACTACCGGTTTGGTGGTCGACCCCTATTTCTCCGGAACAAAAGTGAAATGGATTTTAGATAACGTTGAAGGTGCGAGAGAACAGGCGGAAAAAGGTGAATTGTTATTCGGTACGGTCGATACTTGGTTGATTTGGAAACTTACTCAAGGTCGTGTGCACGTTACCGATTACACTAATGCCTCTCGTACAATGATGTTTAATATTCATAGCAAACAGTGGGATGACAAGATGTTAGAAATTTTGGATATTCCTCGTAGTATGTTGCCGGAAGTGAAAAATTCTTCCGAAATTTATGGTCAAACCAATATCGGTGGTAAAGGTGGCGTGCGTATTCCAATCGCCGGTATTGCCGGTGACCAACAAGCTGCGCTTTACGGGCATCTTTGCGTTAACGCCGGTCAGGCAAAAAACACTTACGGCACAGGTTGCTTTATGTTAATGAACACCGGTGATAAAGCTATTACCTCACAAAATGGGCTATTAACCACTATCTGTTGTAACGCCAAAGGTGAACCTGCTTACGCTTTAGAGGGTTCTGTCTTTATTGCCGGTGCGTCAATCCAATGGTTGCGCGATGAATTAAAAATTGTACACGACAGTGCCGATACCGAATATTTCGCTCAAAAAGTGCCGGATTGTAACGGCGTCTATGTTGTTCCGGCATTTACCGGTTTAGGTGCACCTTATTGGGATCCATATGCACGTGGTGCTATTGTTGGTCTTTCTCGTGGGGCTAACCGCAATCATATTGTCAGAGCAACGCTTGAATCTATCGCATACCAAACTAAGGACGTTTTGGAAGCGATGTTGTCCGACTCAGGTGAAAAATTGCAATCATTGCGTGTTGATGGAGGTGCCACCGCGAATAATTTCTTAATGCAGTTCCAAGCTGATATTCTTAACACGCAAGTGGAACGCCCGACTGTCAAAGAAGTCACCGCACTCGGTGCCGCTTATCTTGCCGGCTTGGCGACCGGATTCTGGAAAGATCTCGAAGAGTTGCGTGACAAAGCTTCTATCGAAAGAACATTCTTGCCGGATCAAAACGAAGCTAAACAGCAACGCCGTTATAAAGGTTGGAAAAAAGCCGTTAAACGTGCCTTAGAATGGGCAAAAGAGGACGATGAAGAATAGCTTAAATTAACCGTTTCTTAATTGTAATCAAAACCTGCAATAGCTTTAAATTGCAGGTTTTCTTTTTTCTTGCAAAAAAGATTTTTCAATACAGTAGCGTTTCAACTATTCCGAAGGTTCCAGAATGTTTAATAAAAACTTAATGGGAATAAGAGAAAAAAAGGTTATATAAGAAAATTTTTTAAGAAAATAAATGGCGGT
>NZ_JTJP01000017.1:0-7526 GCF_001678575.1 Gallibacterium genomosp. 1 | reverse complement strand
CAAGCAAGCAAGCAAGCTAACCACAAAAGATCCCCCCCTGTCTAATTTTTTATCTCTATTTTTGACATTTTTTCATCACATTTATAACTAAAGCATTTCAGGAGATAAAAATGAAGACAAATATTTTATTTACCCTTTCTACTCTCGCTATTGCCGTTAATGCAGCCGATGCTGTAGGTGATCCCGTTGAACAAGGCACAAGCAATAATGGTGGTTTAGCTGTTGGTAAAACTGCAACTGCTAACGATAGATACACCATTGCTATTGGTGGCGGTAGCAAAGCTGCAAAAGAGGGGGCTGTTGCTATAGGTCAAGCGGCCCAAGCAAATGAAAAATATGGCATTGCAACTGGTTATGGAGCACAGTCTAATGCTGAAAAATCTATCGGCATTGGTTTTGGTACGAAGGCTGATGGTACTAGCTCACAAGCTATCGGAGACTCTGCAAAGGCAGAAGGAAATAAAGCAAATGCTATTGGACCAAATGCGGAAGCGAAGGGAAGTATGTCCAATGCGATTGGTTCTGGAGCTAAAGCAAATGCTGATTATACTACCGCAATCGGCGGTGGTAGCCAATCCTTAAAACAAGGTGCTATTGCATTAGGGCAAGCGACGGTAGCAAAAGAAGATTATACTATTGCTGTTGGCTATGGGGCACAGGCTAATGCATCAAATGCCATGGGATTTGGGTTTGGTGCAAGAGCCAATGCAAATAATTCCATAGCTTTTGGTGGCACCAATGATGTTGCGAATACGGCATCTTTTAATAACCGAAAAATTACTAATGTGTCTAATGGTAACATTGCACAAAATAGTAAAGAGGTCGTTAATGGTGGGCAACTTTATACTGTACAAGAAGATTTAAAGAAAAAAGTAGATGCTGGCACTGTTGGTGCACCAGGCAATGCATCACTTGCTGTAGGCGAACGTTCTAAGTCAACGGGTTATTTATCTATCGCTATGGGGGTTCAGTCTGAGGCATCGGATAAGTTTACTATGGCAATGGGCATTAATGCTAAAGCTCATAATGAGAATGGTATTGCTATCGGTAATGCAGCAAAAGCAGGTGCAACTAATGAGGACTATGCTAATGCGGATATCTTTGATCGCATTGACCCTGAAACAGGTAAACCTTTATATAATGTTTCCCCTGGTGGCGATCCTCGTACGATCCGCTCGGGGGCTATTGCTATCGGTAATGGAGCAGAAGCGGTTGGGTATCGTAATACTGTTATAGGTGAAGCTGCCAAAGCAGGTATTATTATTGACCGTGATGCATATAATCATCCAAATAAATTTGGCTTAGGTGCTGTGGGGGCAACGGCGATTGGTGCGGCAGCCATTGCTGGAGGAAGTCAGGCTACTGTTGTTGGTAATGGTGCGGTTGCGGAAGGAAAACTCAGTGTGGGAATGGGAACTCGCAGTTATACAACTGGCAAAGCGGATACGGCTGTTGGAACTTACTCTGTGGTAACAGAAGATAGTGCAGTAGCACTTGGTGCATATGCTCGTGCAGATCATAAAAATTCTGTTGCTTTAGGAAACAGTTCAATTACCGAAGATGTTAAAGCAACTGCTTCTACAACCATTAATGGTAAAGAATATACGTTTGCAGGTGGCGATCAATCGCAAGTGGTAGGAACCGTTAGTATTGGTGGAAAAGGCGTTGTTGGTTATACCGATACTACCAATGAAGGGCATTGGAATGATCCTGCTCATTATACGAATGGTAATGGTCGTACCGATATGGATAATGCCATCTATCGTACTATCACCAATGTCGCAGCTGGTCGTATTAACGCAGATAGTACCGATGCAATTAATGGTAGCCAGTTATACGCTGTTATGGGTGCAACTGAAGAGAACAGAAAACTTATTGAAAATAATGCCATCAATCTTGCACAAACTGATCACCGTATAAATCGCCGTATAGATAGTGTTGAAGAAGAATCTCGTGCAGGTGATGCGATGAACAGAAAACTTATTGAAAATAATACCATCAAGCTTGCACAAACTGATCACCGTATAAATCGCCGTATAGATAGTGTCGAAGAAGAATCTCGTGCAGGTGATGCGATGAATGCTGCATTAGCCGCATTAAAACCATTGCAATATGATCCTAATGAGAAATTTCAAGTGATGGCAGGTACTGGGCGTTTTAAAGACAAACAAGGATTTGCGTTGGGTGTGGCTCATCACATCAACGAGAACTTGTTGTTAAATGCTGGGGCAGCTTATTCAGGCAGTAAGTATAAAATATGGAATGCAGGTATCACTTATCGCTTTGGTTCATCAAACCAAAAAGCGCCTGTTATCAAGGTATCTAATGATGAACAACGCATTCGTTCTCTTGAGCAAGAAAATATGATGCTAAAACAACGTTTAGCAGCAATTGAAGCGAAATTATCTAAATTAAAATAAAGATTATTAAGCCAAATAAAAAGACTTAACGCTGATCTGCACCCCAAAAGTTGGACTTATTATCCAGCAACAAAGGTGCAGATTTTTTATAACCCAATACAGCCAAACATTTAAACAACAAGCTGTTGATTTCTACTTTCAACACCACGAAACGCTTTCTTTAACCTGTCATACATTACTAGAACTTGTTATCAAAGAATATGTTCATTATTACAATGAGAACAGAATGCAATAAAAATTAAAAGGACTGAGTCCTGTTCAATACAGAATTCAGTCCTTAAATGAGCATCCAACTTTTCAGGGTCAGATTACTTTTCAGCCAAACAAAAAATTATGCAGCAAACGGATCTTGTAAAATCATTGTTTGAACACGATCTGGGCCTGTTGATAAAATCGCAATCGGCACACCGGTAACTTCTTCAATACGTTTGATGTATTTACGTGCATTTTCAGGCAATTGATTAAAATCGGTAACACCGAAAGTATTCTCTGACCAACCGGGTAAAGTTTCATAAACCGGCTCAACCCCTTCCCATTTTTCCGCAGCTAATGGTGCGTATTCAAGGATTTCACCATTTGGCATTTTATATGCAACACAAATTTTAATTTCTTTAAATCCATCTAATACATCAAGTTTAGTCATACAAAAACCAGAAATAGAATTTAATTGAATGGCACGACGAACTGCCACCGCATCAAACCAACCACAACGGCGAGGGCGACCGGTTACTGCTCCAAATTCATTTCCTTTACGGGCAATTTCCATACCAACTTCATCAAACAATTCTGTTGTAAATGGCCCACCACCAACACGAGTGCAATAGGCTTTGATAATTCCCAATACATAATCAAGATTACGCGGCCCGAAACCTGAACCAGTTGCTACACCGCCGGCAGTAGTATTTGAACTGGTAACATATGGATAAGTACCGTGGTCAATATCCAACATTGTACCTTGTGCGCCTTCAAACAGAATATTGTCACCTCTTGCTCTCGCTTGATGCAAAATAGTAGTTACATCTGCCACCATAGCCTTGATAATATCAGCAACTGCTTGAATATCCGCAAGCGTTTTATCATAATCGACCGGTTCAACTTTGTAGTAATGCACTAATTGGAAATTGTAGTAATCCAAAACATTTTTTAATTTTTCCGCAAATACTTGCATATTGAATAAATCGCCAACTCGTAAACCACGGCGAGCAACTTTATCTTCATAAGCCGGCCCAATACCACGCCCAGTTGTACCAATTGCTTTTTTACCCAATGCTGCTTCACGTGCGTGATCCATCGCTACGTGATAAGGTAAAATTAACGGACAAGCTTCAGAAATTAACAAGCGGTTACGAACATCCACACCTTTAGATTCCAATTCCCCCATTTCCTGCATTAATGCAGAAGGCGATAGCACCACGCCGTTACCAATCATACAAGTTACATTTTGACGCAAAATGCCTGATGGAATAAGGCGTAATACTGTTTTTTCGCCATTAATAATTAAAGTATGCCCTGCATTGTGTCCACCTTGATAACGAACAACATATTTCACACGATCCGTTAAAAGATCAACAACTTTACCCTTTCCTTCGTCGCCCCATTGAGCGCCAAGAACTGCTACACTTTTTCCCATAATTTTACCTTTAGGTTCTCTATTTCAGTTTAAAAAAATCTATCCTAGCCAAGAAAATACTTTACTACCAGATACATAAAATGCCAAACCAATCTTTTTCCAAATTCAACATAAAAAAAGCCTCTATTGAGGCTTTTCAGTTACTTTTGCCCTTGTGGACGTTGCATAAATTGGAAAAACTCACTATCCGGTTTCAAAATCATCATATTATCGGATTGAGCAAAACTCTTTTCATAAGCTTTTAAACTACGAATAAAGTTATAAAATTCCGGTGCTTGTCCAAAACTATCAGCATAAATTTTCGCTGCAACAGCATCACCTTCCCCACGTAACTCTTGTGCAGTTTTATTTGCATTAGCTAAGATCACGGTTACTTTACGATCAACATCCGCCTGAATAAATGCCGCTTTTTCACGACCTTGAGAGCGGTGTTCACGTGCTACTGCATCACGTTCTGCACGCATACGCTGATAAATAGAAGAAGAAACTTCCACCGGCAAATTAATTTGTTTAATACGAACATCTACTACTTCAATACCCAATTCTGAGGTGCTTTCCGCTCCTGTATTTAAGGCTTTTTTCGCATCCAGCATTAATTCACCTCGAGTTCCGGAAACAATATCTTTAATGGTACGAGAACCAATTTCAGAACGTAAACGATCATTGACTTTGCGTCTTAACAGGCTATCTGCACGCAAATAATCCCCACCACCGGTTGAAGTGTAGAATTTACCAAAATCGGCAATACGCCATTTCACATAAGAATCAACTAATAAGTCCTTTTTCTCAACGGTTACAAAGCGATCCGCTTGCCCATCTAAAGTTTGGATTCTCGCATTTAAAATCTTAATTCCATCAATAAATGGAATTTTAAAATGCAATCCCGGACTATATACCACCACTTTATTATCAGCATCACGTTGTACTTTGCTAAAACGCAACATAATACCTCTTGTGCCTTCAGGTACTACAATAATGCTGGCGTAAACAATAACCGCAATCACAGCTAAAATAGGAATTACAAACTTACGCATCATTAAAATCTCCCTTGACGATCTACTTCAATTGTTGTTTGTCCTTTTGCATCTGTGACCGGTTTAGTCATTGGTGCTGATGATGTTAGCGGCACTTTCGGCATATCACTCACTTTTTGATGCTGTTCGCTCGGATCCTCTGAACTTTTCTTCCCTTGTTTTAACAGCTGTTCCAACGGCAACACAGTTAAATTATTGCTATTATCCAATAACACCTTTGGTGTTCCCGCCATCACTTTTTCCATAGATTCCAAATATAAACGGTCTTTCAATAATTCAGGATTTGCTTTAAACCCAGGCAATAATTTAGCAAAACGTTCCGCTTCACCTTGTGCATCCAATACAACCTGTTCTTTATAAGCTGTCGCCTGTTCTACAATACGTTGTGCATTACCGCGCGCAATTGGTTCACGCTCTCTAGCGTAAGCTTCTGCTTCACGAATCAAACGTTGTTCGTCTTCTTGAGCTTTAATAGCATCATCAAATGCATCTTTAACTTCTTCCGGTGGACGGGCAGATTGGAAGTTAACATCAATGACTTCTAAGCCCATATTGTAAGGTTTAATAATGTCATTCAATGATTTCCAAGTCCGTTCACGCACTACAGAACGCCCTGTTGTCAAAATATTATCCATTGTCATATGACCAATAACATAACGCAATGCACTGTCTGTCGCTTGACTTAAACTATCTTGAGGATCGACCACATTAAAAAGATAACGTGCCGGATCCTGAATACGATACTGTACGGTCATTTCAACCGTAACCATATTTTCATCCTGCGTTAACATTGAACCTTGAGTTTTCAGTTCACTGATGCGTTCCACATTAACCGGAATCACACTATCAATAAAAGTTGGTTTCCAATTTAAACCCGGTTGAACGATCTTTTCCAATTTCCCAAAACGCAATACCACACCACGTTCTGCTTCTTTGATAGTATAAAATCCTGAAACTACCCAAACAATTACGGCAATAATCACCGCAAAAATAGCTAATTTACCGAAACCTTTAGAAGAAATTGCCGCACTTGAAGGGCGTTGTGGACTATTATTTCCTTGCCCACCTTGATTCAATTTATTGAAAAATTTTGATAACTCTTCAAGCAAATCAGGTGGATTATTGTCATTATTTTGTTGTTGATTTGGTTTTTGATCTTGTCCAGATGTGCTATTTCCTTTGTTCTCTTGTTTATCCGAACTTCCCGGCTTTGACCAAGGATCCTGCCCTGAATCATTCCACGACATATTTTTCTCCTTTTAAGTGATAAAAGACTATAAAAACGATTTATGCAAATTCAAGTATCACACTTGTTTGTGTTCACACTAAAAAACAAAATTACAGAATAATGTAATTTTTGCAAAGTGTTCAGTCTAAACAAAATCCGCTGATAAGTCTAACAAAATTCCCTAACTTATTGATGGGCTTGCAGCAAATTTAAGCTCAGATTTATAATGCTGATCCTATTAAATTTATATTGTTATCTTTATGTTGGCTTTATGTATTGCAATCGCTATTTGGGGCAGCTCATTACCAATCGGGAAATTAGCATATCACTCTTTTGAACCGGTAATTTTAGTGCAATTTCGTTTTTGTATTGCTGCTTTTATTGTTTTACCAACCTTTATGCGTTGCTATCGCCATATCGAATCACATCATTACAAACAATTAATATGGCTCTCTTTTCTCAATTACCCTGTTGTTTTTCTCTTACAATTTATAGGCTTAAAATACACTTCCGCTTCCAGTGCAGTAACAATGCTCGGTTTACAACCCTTGATTATGGTATTTGTCGGCGATCTCTTCTTTAAAGAAAAAACTGGAAAATTTGACTATTTTCTCGGACTACTCGCATTTATCGGCATCGCCTTAGTGGTGAGCGATGATGATCCGAACAGTCAAATTGATGTTTTAGGTTGTTTTTTAGTGTTAGCTTCCACCGTCGTTTTCGCTTTCACCACCCGTTGGGCTAAAGCGATAATGAAAGAAATTTCTCCTCGTAATTACACCGCCATTACTATCGTACTAGGAATGCTGTTATGCTTGCCATTCACCCTATTATTAAATCAACAATGGCATTTTAATCCACCTATGATCGATCTCATCGCCCTCCTTTATCTAGGTATTGTTTGCAGTTGGCTAGCACCAAAAATCTGGAATAGCGGTTTACCATTCGTTTCAGCTAATATTTCCGGCGTGATCTCGGCACTTGAACCGATATTCGGCATTATTTTCGCTATATTGTTCTTACATGAAAAAATAAATTGGAAAATTGCAAGCGGTATTCTGCTCGTTTTAGGCGTAACCCTCGTTTTCATTCTGCACACTATCCGACAGAGAACGGCAAACAGCCACACATAAACCGCCCTATCTTCAAAATCTTTGGAACATCGCTATAATAACGAACTATCATAACCAACAAAATGGAGGTAAAAATGAATC
>NZ_JTJP01000016.1:0-61497 GCF_001678575.1 Gallibacterium genomosp. 1 | reverse complement strand
TCTTCCGTTCTGAAGAATGAGTATCAACTAATAAATCTACAACTTTATCCAAATATCCAAAAATATTATAAGGAGATAACGTCATAGCATTATTAATATATTTAGTAATTTTATCACCATTATTTTCATTAAAATATATGATATCCGAATTGATTCCCAATTCACTCATTAATACACTATTATTATGTTCATTTTTTCTATTAATAATTTGATTAGAAGTTTTACCAGAAACTCTAAAAACAAATCTTTCATTTTTAGTGGTTATTAAATAGTTTGTATTTGTCATTCCTCCAATTCTATCACAAGAGAGAATTGATTTCTCATCTATATTTATCAAATGACAAAAAGCAGATATTATATTCTTATAACTCATTCATATATGCCTCAATATTATGTCCTTTTCTATCATTCTCAGGTGGCAATTCTAAATAATTGCCATATTGTTTTTTTAACATAAGATCATAGTCTAATGAAACTGGAAACTCATAATTTTCAAACGTAGTTAATATAAATTTTTCAAAAGAATCTCTGTTATAAATATTCCCATCAACTGGGGCATATACGCTTACACAATTTGATCTTTCTTGCTCTGTGATTTTTTTCATCTTATCTAATACAAAATATATAGAAGGAATTTTTTTATAAACCCTGTTAGCTAAAATGTTTAAAATCCTCCCATGTTTAAATAAATGAGATAATAATTTCCGGTAGAACTTATATTTTTTTTGTTGTTTCTCTGCCTTTTTGGGGTCAGATGAGATATCTTCTAAGATAAAAATATCAATATAAATCCCATACTCAATAATATGATTTTTTGTTTTTTCTATTAACAACGTATTTTTATCAAAAAACTACACTAAATGACCATAGAAAAAATTTTTCTCATCATCAATCCCCCATAATTCGTAATTATCTTTAAGAAGATTACTGCTTTCATTCCATAATTTAACAAATTTATCATATTCTTCTCTTAACATAAAAATATCAATATCATCATCCCAAGGAATAAACCCTTTATGCCTAATAGCACCTAACATTGAACCATATGCTAAAGAATAAGATATGTTATGCTTTCTACAGAAACTATCAAAATTAACTAATACCTGAAGCAAAATTGATTTATAGTCTTTCTCATTTATTTTTTTTCTATCCATAAATATATTCTCAAATTATTTATAAATAACCCTACCTTCCCGCATTTTTCATAATACGATCTTTAGTGAGCTTCCATTCTCTCTCTTTGATGTCTTGGCGTTTATCGTGTTGTTTTTTACCTTTTGCAATACCAATTTTGACTTTTGCCCACGCACTTTTCCAATAAAGTGACAACGCTACAATCGTATATCCATCACGATTTGATTTACCAAATAAGGAGTCAATTTCTCGCTTGCTTAAAAGTAATTTACGTGTGCGAGTTGGATCGCAAACTATATGGGAAGAGGCTACATTTAACGGCGTAATATTTGCCCCGAATAAAAAGGCTTCTCCGTTCTGGAAAATAACATAACTATCACCAATATTGGCTTTGCCTGCTCGTAGTGATTTAACTTCCCAGCCTTGCAATGCCAAACCTGCTTCTATTTCATCTTCAATAAAATAATCGTGTCTTGCTCTTTTATTTAAGGCAATCGTACTGTCTTTTTTAGTTAATTTCTTTTTTGTCATCATTAAAATCCTTCAAAATTTGCAATTATTCTACCTAATCACTATTTGAAAAACAAAGACAAAGTGTCCCTATTCCCAGTTATCGCGCTCTGGTATAGAATGCATTACAATTTTACGTTATTTTTATTCATCAGCTGGTATTCCTATGTCTGAACAACCTGTTTTAACCACATCCAAAGGTGCTAGAGTCGCCGTTGTTGATGGTATTCGTACTCCCTTTATTAAGAAAAATACACTTTTCAAAGAGGCAAGAGCAAAAGATCTCGGAGCAATGGTCGCTAATGAATTATTAAGTCGTTTAGCCGTTCCAAAAGATAAAATTGAGCAAGTCGTATTTGGACAAGTAATCCAAGATCCTGATATTCCTAATCTATCTCGAGAAATATCGCTCTTGTTAAATATGCCAAAAGCGCAATCTTACACTGTTAGCAGCTCTTGTCCAACCGGATTACAGGTGCTAATCAATTTAAGTAACAGTATTTTGATGGGAAATGTTAATTATGCATTAGCAGGTGGCGCTGACTCTTTATCCAATGCACCAATTCGCCTTAACTCTCATTTAATTCAATTGTTTAGAGATGTGATGGCAGCAAAAAGCTATGAAGAAAAATATCGTCTGTTACGTCAAATCACTTGGCAAGATTTCAAATTGCAGGCACTGAATTTAAAAGATCCCTTAACACAACTTTCTCTTTCTGCGGTGTCGGAACAAATGGCGCAAGATTTTCATCTTAGCCGTCAGGAGTTAGACGAATATGCAGCACGCTCCCATCGCTTAGCCTATCAAGCGTGGCAAAGCGGTGAATTACGCCAACAGGTAATGGTTTCTTTTCCACCTCCTTATAAAGATTTCGTGGTTTCCGATAATCAAATTGAGAAACACGTTAAACCGGAGTTTTACCAAAAATTTAAATCTTTTAATGGTAAAAATTATGGCACAGCCACCGATTGGAACACTTCCCATTCATGCGACGGCGCGGCGGCGGTATTGCTGATGAATGAACATACCGCAAAAGCGGAAGGATTGAATATTCTTGGTTATATTCGCTACTATACAATGACAGCAAATGATGTTTGGAAAAATATGTTTGTCGGCGTAACCTATTCCATTGCAAAAGTGTTGCAAAACGCCAATATGCGCCTTTCCGATCTTGATTTAATTGATATTCACGAAACCTCTTCAGCTCAAATTTTATCCAATTTAAAACTGATTGAATCGGAGACCTTCGCTCGGCAGCATCTTAATCGTTCAACTGCAATTGGCAATATTGATATGAGTAAATTAAATATTTTAGGAGGTTCTCTTGCTTATGGTAATCCACGTGCAGTCAGCAGTTTACGTTTGATTATCCAATCATTATATGCTTTGAAACAACGTGGCGGTGGGCGTTCTCTTATTGCGTCAAGCGGTTTAGGAGGCATCGGTGGGGCTATGATTTTGGAGAGCGAATAATGAACAATTTACAGCAAAATACTCAACATTCTCCATTTACACTATCAATTGATGATCAACAGATTGCATCATTGATCGTGAATGTAACTGATAAAAAACGTAACATCTTGTCAGCAGAATTTGTCGATCAGATGTTGCAACTGTTAAACAATCTGCCTAAACAAACAAAAGGTTTAATTTTTTATTCCAGCAAGAAAAATAATTTTATTCAGGGCTTTGATCTCAATAGTTTAATGGGAAAATCTGATAATGAATTGGAAGCCTTTTTGGATAAAATTCATCGATTAATGGAAACCATTCGTCAATTACCATTTCCAACAGTAGCAGCAATTCACGGCTCCTGTTTCGGTCTTGGCTTAGAATTAGCTCTAGCATTTCAATATCGCATTGCTTCTGATGATATTAATACACAATTTGCAATGCCGCAGGTTCGTTCCGGTATTGTGCCTTTCGCCGATGCGATTTCTGCGTTAGTTTCTCACGTTGGTTTAAAGAAAGCCCTCTCTATTTTGCTTTCCGGTGACAAATTTGATGTGCATACAATGCAATCATTAAATTGTATCGATGACGTTGTGCCACAAAGCTTATTGTTACCTACCGCCTTTGAATTTTTCAGCAAAAAAACATTAGTTGCAAAAACGCTTTCAAAAACCGCAAAATTTTGGCAAAAAATTCAAGGATATTGGCATAACAATCCAATATTCCGCCATATTTTGTTTGATGCAGCAGAAAATAAAGAATGGTTGGGGCCGATTGATAACTATCCTGCAATGGCAAAAATTATCGAAATTTTAAAACAGCCAACCCATCCATTGCGTTTAGAAGTTGAACGCCAAGCTTTTATCAGTTTGTTCAACAGCAATAACTCCAAAGTGTTGCGCAACCTTGAACAGACGAAACGAGCAATGCGTTTGCAATATGAAGCTAGAGGAAATAATGTACGCGATGTAAATAAACTCGCTATTATTGGTGGTGGTTTTATGGGAGCTGGAATTGCTTACATCACAGTAAGAAATGCTAAAATTCCAGTAAGAATCAAAGATATACACCCATCCGGCATTGCTAAAGCATTGCATTTAACGCATTCATTATTGCAACAAGAAGTCGGGAAAAAACTGTTATCTTCTGGTGAAATGCAGCAATTAATGTATCTGATTTCCGGTGGTGAACGCTTTTTAGCTGCACCTGATGCTGATTTTGTGATTGAAGCAGTTTATGAGGATCTAACCACTAAACAACAAGTTTTAGAAGAAAGTGAAGTATTCTATAGTGAACATACTATTTTCGCCACTAACACCTCAACCTTATCGATTGCAGACATTGCCAGTGTTGCCAATCGTCCAGAAAACGTTATTGGCTTCCACTATTTTTCCCCGATTTCCAATCGCAAAATGTTGGAAATTATTCCTCACCCTAAAACATCAGAAAAAACAATTGCGACAGCTATCCACTTTGCTATTCAGCAAGGTAAAATTCCGCTTTTGGTTTCCGATAAACCAGGATTTTTTGTAAATCGTATTCTTATTCCTTACCTGTTAGAAGCCTTTTACTGCTTGTGCGACGGTGAAGCGGTTGATTTCATCGATCGTGCTTTGCAGGAATTCGGTTTTGAAATTGGCCCATTGGCTATGTTGGATGATTTTGGTCTGGATCTTTTTGCTAAAATGTTGCCAAGTTTGGAAAGACACTACGGAATGCGTTTCGCCGTGCCGGCAAAATTAGGCAACTTAATCCGCGATCAACGCAAAGGCAGCAAGAATCGGCGTGGTTTTTATCTTTATCATTCACAGAACGGTCAACGCTCTATGGTGGATAAAAGTATCTATTATGTGATGGAAACCATTTCCGAAAATAATTTGGAATCCGAACAGGTGGTTCGCCGTTGTATTCTGATGATGATTAACGAGGCGGCTCGCTGTTTGGAAGAGGGCGTGATCAATGATCCGAATGAAGGTAATATGGCTTCAGTATTGGGCGTATTCTTCCCTGAATTTCGTGGTGGCATTTATGCCTATATCGAACATATCGGTGCCATTTCAATTGTTAAGGCATTGAATGATCACGTAAAACTTTACGGTGAACGCTTCCTGCCTTGTGATTGGCTACTGAATAAAGCCGAACAGGAACAGCAACTTATGCAGAGGTAACACAGATGGCTTCTTCGCAACGTTGGGATATTTACAGCAAAATTTATAATCTCTTTTTACAAACTGCCGATGGAATGCGTAGAAGCCAGTTTGCTCTTCTGGATCAACATAACATCTGGTTGAGCGCGCCCCAATCGGTCTATATCGCCGGTGCCGGAACCGGTTTAGATCTCCCCTATTTAACCTCAAGATTATCTGAAAAAAGCCACTTAACCTTGGTGGATTTCTCGTCGTCAATGCTGCAAAAAGCGGAAATCTTAATTCAAAAGCACAATTACCCTTGGCAGATTGAAACCAAAGTCGGTCGTGCGGAACAAAGTGGATTGCCGGATCAAAGTTGCGATTTAGTGATAATGCACCTGATTTTAGCGGTAACTTCAACGCCGGAACAACTGCTGTCAGAAGCGGTTCGCATTTTAAAACCGAATGGCGTGATTTCACTTTGGGATAAGTTTCTAGCTGATGATCAACAACCGTCCTGTGTTCGTAACGGCTTTGATCGGATTACAACTGCGTTAGGGACAACCATTAATTTACGTCTGAATGATCTGATTGCTGATTTACCGCTTAAAATCGAACAGCGTAATTTCTGTCATTGGGGCTTAATGCAACAAGTGGTATTACGAAAAACAACGTAATACCACCTACTCGCTCCTCAATGTTAATAGCCGTTCATATTATCTTTCGGCAAAAACACTTTATCTTTAATGCGATGCACCTTAGTTTCCAAACGTCCATCAGGATATAAGCTGATTTCACGCCAACCCGGCTGTAGGTTATCCAAAGTGAAATAAGCACAATCCGGTTTAAACTGGATACAGGTAGACGGCGTTGCAAACACCGGAATGCCTTGCCAAACTGCATTCACTTCCTGATGAATATGCCCATAAACTATCGCTTTAATGTTTTTGTGTTTTGCCAAAATTTCAGAAAAATCATATGGATTGCGCAAATTATGCTGATCCAACCAAGCTGAATTTGTCGGCAAAAGATGGTGATGCAATACAATCAGAGTGTTCCGATCCGGATAAAGTGATAAACGTTGTTCCAGCCATTTCAACTCTTCTTCACTCAACATTCCGTGCGGTACGCCATATAACTGACTATCCAACAGAATCACTTGCCAACTCTCGCCCAACAACAGATGTTTTTCCGGCTGAATAACGGCTTTATAAAGATCAAATACCGCTTCCATTTTCGGTTGGAAATCGTGGTTACCGGGAATCCAAAAGATTTTTTTGCCCAGCTGCACAATTTCTTTCACGAAACGGTGATAACCCGCTTCACTGTTATCTTGCACAAAATCCCCTGTTGCAAGAATATAATTGCTCTCAAATCCGGATTTTTTTATCTCACTCAACACCTGTCGAAAACTGTCAAAGGTATTAATACCTAATAATTCACCGTCTTCATCTGCAAACAGGTGAGGGTCCGTTACCTGGAGCAATTTTATTACACCAGCCGATTCGTCACGAAATAGATCTGACATAATGTCTCCTTTCATTAATTCAAATTACTATCTCTACTTTAGACAATTCCATAAAAAAGTCAGCAGCTAAATTATAAAAGTGTTAGTTTACGCACATTTTTTATTGTTTTTTATTCAGAAAATGCTCACTTGTTCACAAATTAACACCATTTCTGTTGCAATTTTTTATAGTTCAACTGCAACCACTGTAACCCAATCACAGCAACACCGTTATCAATTCTGCCTTGTTCCAACCATTGGTAAGCGGTCGCTCGGCTGACAACGTGTACGCGAATATCCTCATTTTCTTCCGCTAAACCGTGAATACCGCCCACTTTGGTTGAATCTACTTTGCCGGCAAAAAGATGGATGCGCTCCGCCATTCCGCCCGGGCTATCCCAAAATTGCATAATCGGCATTACTTCAGTTAAATGCACGCCTGCCTCTTCTTCACTTTCACGAACAGCAACGCCTGCCGGCTGTTCTCCGGTTTCGATCATTCCTGCGACTAATTCCAATAACCAAGGTGATGATGGCGATTTCGGATCAATCGCACCAATCCGAACTTGCTCGACCAAAACAACATTATCCAGTTGCGGATCATAAAGTACGACGGCTGTTGCTTCATTTTTAGCAAGCAGTTCTCGCGTAACAATACCGCTCATTTCTCCGGAAAAAAGTTTGTGACGAAATTTAACCCGTTTCATCGTATAAAAGCCTTTAAATACGACCTCATCACTGACAATTTCAATATCTTTTTGCCCATATTGTTGAATAAATTTATCGTCTGACATTTTTAATCTCCTAATTTTTCTTCTCTGCGACATTGGCTAAAAACAGTGCAATCACCATTAATAAAATCGCCGCTGCCACCGCCAATGTTCCTAGCGAACTTGAGTGATCGACAATGATCAGCCTGATCATTGCCGTAATTCCGATATATAGAAAATAACGTAATGGGAAATGGAAGCCGGCGGTAAAATATTTCACAATCAGAGCTAAAAACTCAAAATAGAGAAAATAGACCACGATTCGTTCCGCCAACACATAGGCAATCGTGGTGTCACTTGCCTTCAACACAATAATCTGCCCCAATTCAAATGTCTGTTTGCCCAGTAAAATCACCAAAATTACCGACAATACCACCAAAGCAATATTTAAAATCCACTGCAATACGCCGGCAAATTTTCGCCCGAAAGCGTGTGGATCCAATTTATTTATTTGTTCTTCTGTCATTACAATTTCCTATTAATCACTCGATAACGTTTTAATTTTACCTTCTGTTGCAGCAAGGATGCGTTTTTTTCTTGCCAACAAAAACAGTGTGATATTGTGCCACTTCCTTGTACAAAGCAAGCTAAATAAAAAGGCAATTCCTGTGCAAAAAAAAGTTGCCCGTTTGGTGCCTCTTGGGTAAAAAAACAACTATTTTCCGGTTCAAACCGCACTTTTGAAATAGCACCGATTCCCCGCCCTTTCGCTTTTAAAATCGCCTCACGAGCACACCAAGTCAAATAAAAAGCCTCATCCTGCTTTTGCTGCGATTGCCACCACGCTATTTCTGTTTTTGAGGCATAATAATGCAATAAACGTTCAAAATTTCTTACCCTCAACGGATGCTCAATATCAATTGCCACCGACTCATTATGCGCTCGTTGTACTAAAATCACTGCCACCCAATCCCCGGAATGGCTTAAATTAAAATCAAATTGCGGTGCATTAAAATGCGGTCTGCCCTGTTGATCCTTTTCAATTCCTTGAGCAAAAACCTGTTCTTGCCCAAGCTGCTGCAATAATTTCCATAATAAAAAATAACCGATTTTGCGCTGCCTTTGTTTATTAGGTGCCATTGAAGTGTGCTTAAAAATCGTGCTTAGATACGAGATCGGTGGCAAAAGGTGAAATGGATAAGATTGATGAATATTTCCCCAAACAACAAAAACCTGCGACATAATGAAAGAGATGTGCATAAAACATAGTGCAAGTGTACTCAAATTCGGCGCCAATACCAATAATATTTCTATTAATTACCTAGATTTTAAGCTATTCTATACCACATTTTTTAATATCATTTTTCATTTCAAATTTCAGTACTCATAGGACAACTTTATTATGCAAGAACAATATCGTCCCGACTTAGTCGAGAGTCGTATTCAAAAATACTGGCAAGATAATAAAACCTTTAAAGTTCAACCCGATCCAAGCAAAGAAAAATATTACTGCTTATCAATGTTCCCTTATCCTTCCGGTCGTTTACATATGGGGCACGTTCGTAATTACACTATCGGCGATGTTATTTCCCGTTACCAACGAATGAACGGCAAAAATGTATTGCAGCCTATCGGTTGGGATGCTTTCGGTTTACCGGCAGAAAATGCAGCAATTAAAAATAAAGCAGCGCCGGCAACTTGGACTTACGATAATATCGAATATATGAAAAACCAACTGAAGATGTTGGGCTTCAGTTATGACTGGGATCGCGAAATTGCGACCTGTAAACCTCAATATTACAAATGGGAACAGTGGTTTTTCACTGAATTATATAAAAAAGGGTTAATTTATAAGAAAACCTCTACCGTTAACTGGTGTCCGAATGACCAAACCGTATTGGCAAATGAGCAGGTAAACGACGGTTGTTGCTGGCGCTGTGATACGCCGGTGGAACAAAAAGAGATCCCACAATGGTTTATCAAAATTACCGATTATGCTGAACAACTGTTGCAAGGATTGGATCAGTTGCCTGAATGGCCGGATCAAGTAAAAGCGATGCAGCGCAACTGGATTGGTCGTTCCGAAGGGGTTGAAATTACCTTTAAAATGCAAGATAGCGATGAAACTGTAACCGTTTATACTACCCGTCCGGATACGTTCTACGGTGTGTCTTATCTTGCCGTGGCTGCCGGACATCCACTGGCGGAACAAGCCGCGAAAAACAATCCTGAATTAGCGCAATTTATCCAAGAATGCCGAAATACCAAAGTGGCAGAAGCGGAATTGGCGACAATGGAGAAAAAAGGGATGTTTACCGGTCGTTATGCACTTCACCCGATTACCGGTGAGGCTGTGCCGGTTTGGATCGCTAATTTCGTTTTAATGCATTACGGTACCGGTGCGGTGATGGCTGTGCCGGCACACGATCAACGCGACTATGAATTTGCGCAAAAATATCATTTACCGTTAAAACCGGTGATTGCACCGCTTGACGGTTCAGAATTGGATCTATCCAAAGCCGCTTACACCGAACACGGTGTTGCCATTAATTCTGCTGAATTCAATGGCTTAGATTTTGAACAGGCTTTTAATGGCATTGCCGATAAATTGGAAGCGATGGGCGTGGGTAAACGCCAAGTGAACTATCGGTTACGCGATTGGGGAGTTTCTCGCCAACGCTATTGGGGAACACCAATCCCGATGCTCACCTTAGAAAACGGTGATGTTGTGCCGGTGCCACTAGCAGATTTGCCAGTCGAGTTGCCGGAAGATGTGGTAATGGACGGAGTGCAAAGTCCGATTAAAGCCGATCCGAATTGGGCAAAGACCACTTACAACGGTCAACCTGCGTTGCGTGAAACCGATACTTTCGACACCTTTATGGAGTCATCTTGGTATTATGCTCGTTATACTTGCCCACAATATCAACAAGGTATGTTAAACAGCGAAGAAGCGAATTATTGGTTGCCGGTGGATCAATATATTGGTGGAATTGAACACGCCACAATGCACCTGCTTTATTTCCGCTTCTATCATAAATTATTGCGTGATGCCGGTTTACTTGCTTGTGATGAACCTGCAACTAAACTTTTATGTCAAGGAATGGTGTTGGCGGATGCCTTCTATTACACTTCAGAAACAAACGAACGCATTTGGGTATCACCAACCAAAGTGACTATTACTCGCGATGAAAAAGGTCGTATTATCAAAGCAGTTGATCCAGAAGGTCACGAATTGGTTCACGCCGGGATGACCAAAATGTCGAAATCGAAAAATAACGGTATCGATCCGCAAGAAATGGTAGAAAAATATGGCGCGGATACGGTTCGTCTATTTATGATGTTTGCCTCTCCGGCAGAAATGACTTTGGAATGGCAAGAATCCGGAGTCGAAGGCGCTAACCGCTTCTTACGCCGTTTGTGGAAATTAACTTATGATTATTTACAACAGCCGGCCACTGTTGAACTTGATCCGAAAGCGTTAAGCGCAGATCAAAAAGCATTACGTCGTGATCTACATAAAACCATTGCTAAAGTGAGCGATGATATTGGTCGTCGTCAAACTTTCAACACCGCCATTGCTGCCATTATGGAGTTAATGAATAAACTCACTAAAGCACCATTGGTGCAAGAGCAAGATCGTGCGGTAATGAAAGAGGCGTTAAATGCGGTGATTAAGATGCTTTATCCAATCACGCCGCATATCTGCTTCCAATTATGGCAAGATCTCGGCAATCAAGATAATATTGATTTTGCGCCGTGGGTTATTGCCGATCAGCAGGCGATGGTCGATGAAGAAAAATTGGTTGTAGTTCAGGTTAATGGTAAAGTTCGCGGAAAAATTACTGTTGCGGCAAGTGCTTCCGAAGAAGAGATCAAAACTGCAGCAATGGCGGATGAAAATGTACAAAAACACTTAGACGGTTTAAATATCGTTAAAGTGATTTATGTTCCTGGCAAATTGCTCAGTTTCGTTGCTAAATAAAAGCAATCATCAACGTGCCACCGCATTAAACGGCGGTGGCATATTACAGTAATCTTAATACTTTAGTTGGAAGTTGTTTAACCTCACTTGCAACGATTATTAAGATGTCAATGAATAAGGAGATTTTGATGCATAAACTAAAATATATTTTCGCCTTGTCTGCGACATTGTTACTCTCTTCTTGCGGTTTCCACTTTGCTAATGACCAACTTTCACAAAAACTTTTTAAAGAAGTCAAACTCAGCAGTGGCGACAAATACAGCGATATTGCCATTGCAATGCGCAAAGAATTGCGTACCCACGGTGTTACTTTGGTCGAAGAAGGAAATGTTCCGACATTAAAATTAAACGGTTCTACCAGCAGTGATGAAGTGGTGTCTGTCTTTAAACAAGGCCGTGAAGCGGAATCCTTACTTTCTTTATCCGTAAGTGCATCTTTGCAAATGCCGGATAAAAAGCAATATCCAATAGAAGTGCAAGTTTCGCGTACATTTTTTGACAACTCTCGTGCCGCATTAGCAAAAAATGCGGAACAGCAACTAATCCGTAATGATATGTACAAGCAGGCGGCACAACAAATTTTAATCAAAATGATCAGTATCCAACAACAATACTAATCTCAATTATGATAATACGGATCTTTGCCAACCAACTTGTCCACACATTGCAACAAAAAACCTATCCTGCATATTTGTTGGTTGGGCAAGATCCACTATTGATTGAAGAAAGCAAATATCACCTTTTTCAATTCGGCAAACAGCAAGGAGCAACACAAAAACAGGAAATCGTTATCGATAGTAATACTGATTGGGCAACACTCTTTACCGATCTACAAACTTTCGGTTTATTTTCACAACAACAGATTTTCCTTTTCACTTTGCCAGATAATATTAACGCCCAGTTACAACAGCAATTACAACAGCTAGTTTCTTTGTTGCATTCCGACATCATCGCTATTTTTCAAATCGCAAAACTGACCACTACCATTGAAAAGCAAGCGTGGTTCAAAACATTAGAACAGATCAAAACATTGCAGATTAATTGCCAAACACCCACTTTAGAACAGTTACCGCAATGGATTCAGCAACGTGCCAAGATGATGGAGTTAAGCATTGATAATGAGGCAATAGAACTTTTAGCTTATAATTATGAAAATAATTTAGCAGCATTAAAACAGACGTTACAACTAATGCAATTGCTTTATCCGCAACAAAAAATTACACTAATAAATGCTGGGCAATGTATTGAACAATCTTCTGTTTTTACGCCGTTTCAATGGATTGATGCTATTTTGCAAGGCAAAAAATATCGCTGTATCCGCATTTTAGAACAGCTACAAAATGAAGGCGATATTCAGCCAGTAATGTTATTGCGTATTTTGCAAAAGGAATTACTCCTTTTATTACGGCTTGGCAGTGATGACAACATAAAAATTAAAAATACGCAACAAATGTTAAACTCCCAGTTGTTACGTCAAAAATTTGATCAATACAAAATTTGGAAAAACAGACGACCACTTTATAGTGCAGCCATCCAACGCTTAAATTATCATCGTTTATACGATGCCATTCAGCATTTAGCTGCCATCGAAAAAGCAATCAAACAACAGGGTGATGAAAACAGTTGGCAAGCATTACAACAACTTACCGTAAAACTTGCCGCCTAATCAGCTTCTGTTTCAGCCAACAATCGTTGAATAATTTTCACATTTGCCGGTGGGAATTGCCCGACATCCAACTCTTTCTGTTCCAACCAAAAACCCTCTTGACCTTCCCGACCAAAAGGCTCGCCAACCCATTCATCTACCAAATAAAAATAGAATGAGATTCTTTTAGTTGGATATTCAAATTCAAAGTGTTCATATAATTTTGCTTGTAATACAAAAATACCGATTTCTTCTTCCAACTCTCGTTTTAACGCCTGTTCCGGAGTTTCACCGTTATCCACTTTACCACCGGGGAATTCCCAAGACTGGGCAAAATCCTTTCCTTCTAACCTTTTAGTTAAATATATCTGTTTGAACTCATTACGAATGATGCCAGCTGATACTTTTACTAATGGTTTCTTCACCTTCAATTACCTCTTATAAGAATAAGGCTTCACTCTAAAAATGAAGCCTCACTATTATTTACTGGATACGTCCGTGACAATGTTTGTATTTTTTACCCGAACCACAAGGACAAGGTTCATTTCTACCGATTTTGCGTTTCGGATGAGAAAAATCACTCTCTGCCGCACTATTTTCCCCAGCATCCTCTCCACTGTGATACTGAATATGCGCTTGTTCAGCAGCTCGCTGTGCAGCATCCATTCTTGCTTTTTCAGCGGCTTCAATTTCCTCTTGAGTACGGACTTGAACTTTGGTCAAAATGCTAACGACATTGAACTTCAATGTTTCCAACATATCTGTAAACATTTGGAAAGACTCTTTCTTGTATTCCTGTTTCGGATCTTTTTGTGCATAACCGCGTAAATGAATTCCTTTACGTAAATGATCCATTGCAGCAAGATGCTCCTTCCATAACTCATCCAATGTCTGCAACATTACACCTTTTTCAAAATTACGCATCGTTTCCGCACCCACTAACGATTCTTTATTTTTATAATCATCTATAGCAATTTGAATAATGCGTTCACGCAAAGTTTCTTCGTGTAGATTATGATCTTCATCTAACCATTTAGCGATTGGCAAATCCATATTGAAATCTGACTTCAAGCGTTTTTCTAGTCCTTCTACATCCCAAAGTTCCTCCAAAGATTGTGGTGGGATATATTGATCAATGACGTGATTGAAAACATCTTCACGAATCACATCAATGGTTTCTGAAATATCATCATTTTCCAATAATTCATTACGCTGTGCATAAATAGCGTGGCGTTGATCATTAGCGACATCATCAAATTCAAGCAGATTTTTACGTCCATCAAAGTTATGCGCCTCCACTTTTGCTTGAGCAGAAGCAATCACTTTAGTCAACATTTTAGACTCCATCGCCTCCCCTGGTTCAGAAAATGCTTTTCGCATTAAATTTAACTTACCTTCATTCAGGTAAATACGCATCAATGCATCATCCAAAGAGAGATAAAAACGAGAAGAACCCGGATCTCCTTGTCGTCCAGAACGACCTCGTAACTGGTTGTCAATTCTACGAGATTCGTGACGTTCCGTACCAATAATATGCAAACCACCCGCTTTCATCACTATATTGTGACGTTCCTGCCACGCTTTTTTAATCGCTTCGATCTGTTCTTCAGTCGGATTTTCCAATTTTGCCACTTCTGCTTTCCAGTTACCGCCTAACACAATGTCGGTACCACGACCTGCCATATTGGTAGCAATAGTCACCGCTCCCGGATAACCGGCATCCGCAACAATTTCCGCTTCTTGGGCGTGGAATTTTGCATTCAACACATTATGTTTAATGCCCTCTTTTTTCAAAATATCAGATAACAATTCTGATTTTTCGATAGATACTGTCCCAACCAAAACTGGCTGTTGGCGAGCAACACAATCTTTAATATCTTCCACAATGGCTTGAAATTTATCCGCTTCATTTTTAAACATTAAATCTGTTCTATCATCACGAATCATTGGTTTATTGGTTGGAATAACAATGGTTTCCAAGCCATAAATTTGTTGGAATTCAAAGGCTTCGGTATCGGCTGTCCCAGTCATTCCTGCCAATTTTTCATATAAACGGAAGTAGTTTTGGTACGTAATGGAAGCAACGGTTTGATTTTCACTTTGAATCTGAACCCCTTCTTTCGCTTCAATGGCTTGGTGTAAACCATCAGACCAACGGCGTCCAGCCATTGTGCGTCCAGTGTGTTCATCAACGATAATCACCTCGCCGTCTTTCACAATATAATCCACATCTCGCTCAAATAAAGCGTGCGCACGCAACGCGGCGTAAACGTGATGCAAAAGGGTAATTTTTGAAGGGGAGTAGAGCGACTCATCCTCTTTCATCAAACCGGCCTGTACCAATAACTTCTCGATCTTAATCTGACCACGTTCAGTCAAATAGGCCTGTTTATTTTTCAAATCAACGGTAAAATCACCATCGCCTTGGTACTCATCGCTATCCTCTTTATCCTGTTTAATTAATTGAGGGATTAATTTATTGATCGCGATATAGAGATCGGAACTGTCTTCCGCCTGTCCGGAAATAATCAATGGTGTACGCGCTTCATCAATCAAAATTGAGTCAACTTCATCGACCAACGCATAATATAGTGGACGTTGAAAACGTTCGTGCATTGTATGTGCCAGATTATCTCTTAAATAATCAAAACCTAATTCACTATTAGTCGCATAAGTGATATCCGCAGCATAAGCCGCGCGTTTCTCTTCAGGCAATAAACCTGGTACATTGACCGCTACTGTCATTCCTAAAAACTCAAAAAGTGGGCGGTTAGTTTCCGCATCACGTCGTGCAAGGTAATCATTAACGGTTACCACGTGTACGCCTTTACCAGTTAACGCATTAAGATAACAAGGTAATGTTGCAGTTAACGTTTTACCTTCACCTGTACGCATTTCTGCAATACAACGATTATTCAACACCATTCCGCCGATTAACTGAACATCAAACGGACGTAACCCCAAAACACGTTTACTCGCTTCACGCACGGTAGCAAAAGCTTCCGGCAGCAATTGTTCCAATGTTTCACCTTTTTCCAAACGATCACGAAACTCTGCTGTTTTTGCTTTTAGCTGCTCATCGGAAAGAGCTTCAAATTCAGGTTCTAATTTATTGATTAAACTCACACGCTTATTTAAGCGACGTAAAATACGGTCATTACGACTTCCAAAAAGTTTTCTTGCAATAGCTGATAACATAATAATTTCTTTTTCAAAATAGAATAAATACCTTACCGGTTACCTTTCACCGATACCTACATCATAAACTAAACTATTGGTTTAGGCCCGGCACGAATAAGAATTTGGTAACGATTAAGATGCTGAGGACGATTCTGCACCACCGAATATTGAACCGGTTGCATTCTGCTTTTTTGCCGGATAACTTCTATTTGCTGCAACTGTTTTTTTAATGCAACAAACTGCAAATTTATCTGCTGTGATTCAATGCTAATAACAGATTGATTCGTTTCCGGTTGCAATGGAATAACCTGATTAGGCTGCTCGCTGTGAATCGGCAAAAACAGTAACGTTAGCAAACTTAGAATCAAGCGATGCCAGGCTGTTTTTTTTCCGATTTTCAATGAAAAAAGATAATTCACTACAATACCTAATAAAACTGGTTAAAATGGAAAAGATTATAAAATAGTTGCGTTATAATAGCATAAAATTCACTGACGGAAGGGACGGAAATGTCATTAAATGATAAGAAACAGATTAGAAATCAAAAAACATTGAATGTGAATGAAATTTTACAACACTCCTCGCTTTCTGGGCTGTTAGAGCAACACCAAAAACGACAACAATTTTATCGCAATATTGAACAATGCATTCCAACTCAATTCCGAGGTCAGATCCGTATTGCTCAATATAATGAAGAAAAAATTTTATTTCACGTTGCCAATGGTAGTGTACGACAAGCATTATTACTTCAACAGGCTCAACTGCTCCGCAATATCAACACTATTTGTCCTACCATCAATCAACTCGAATTCAAGGTAATTCCAACGATGCCGCTCTCATCTGCTGTTTAGCTTGCCATTTTTGCAAATCTTGCTTTTCAAAAACCGCGATCAACTCTTTCACTTTAATGCGTTTTTCTCCGGAATGGCTGATCGAGCGCTGCACATTAATGCGCTTAAATCTTGCGCCTTGATAAATACGGCGTGTAAAAACGGTATCGTGATTAGAGATCATCACCAGTGCATTATGCTGCTGGGCGGTCTGTTTCGATAACTCTGCCAACTCTTTTTGCTGAGTTAAACCGAAATCATTGCCGGCATAACGGGTAAAATTGCTTTCCTGCTTTATCGGTGCATAAGGCGGATCACAATAAATCACGCTATTTTCACTTGCTGCAGCAAATGTTTGCTGAAAAGAGGCACAAATAAACTCTGCTTTCTGTGCTTTTTCTGCAAAATAATGCAATTCCTTCTCCGGAAAATAGTGCTGTCTGTAACTGCCAAAGGGTACATTGAACTCATTTTCGCTGTTGTAACGACATAAGCCGTTAAAACCAAAACGATTTAAATAAAGGAAAATTATTGCTCGTAACCAACGGTCTTCACTTTGATTAAAAAGTGTTCTTAACTGATAATAACGTGTTGCCGTGTTTGCTTCGGGATGTATAAAAAGCGAACGACTCTCTTTGATATAAGTATTAACGTCCGCCTTCACAATATTAAAGAGATTGATCAAATCGGGATTAATATCCGCCAGTAAATAATGATCAAAATCACTATTTAAAAAGACGGTTCCTGCCCCGACAAAAGGTTCTATTAATTGCGTCTTTCCTTTCGGATAAAGACGCTTAATATCATCAATAACGCGATATTTACCACCTGCCCACTTCAGAAAAGAGCGGTATTTTGGCATCAGGATCTTTGACGGCATAAATTAATGCGGTTTAATGCAGTCTTGGATTGATTGCAACACTAGTGCTTTATCCACATCCGATGTTACATAAGCACTTCCCAGTGATTTTAATAAAATCAAACGAAGTTTTCCTGCCAACACTTTTTTGTCGCGCATCATATGCGGCAAATAGTCATCTGCCGTCATTTCATCCGGAGAGTGTACCGGCAAATCAGCCTGTTGCAACAGATGTTGTAAGCGAGCAATATCTACAGAGGATATATCGCCCAAATGATAAGAAAGATACGCCGCCATCACCATTCCAACAGCAACAGCTTCACCGTGAAGCCATTTACCGTAACCAAGATGAGTTTCAATCGCGTGACCAAAAGTATGACCTAAATTAAGCAACGCTCTTTCACCTTGCTCAGTTTCATCTTTTGCTACGGTTAACGCTTTTAACTCACAGCAACGTTGAATGCAGTACTGCAAAGCACTCGGCTGCAACTGAATTAATTCATCAATATGCTGCTCCAACCAAACAAAGAAATCATAATCTAGAATCGCACCATATTTAATCACTTCTGCCAATCCGGCACTCACTTCTCTGCTCGGCAAAGTACTCAACGTATCTGTATCAATAATAACTTTACTTGGTTGATAAAATGCACCAATCATATTTTTACCAAGCTCGTGATTGACCGCTGTTTTGCCGCCAACAGAGGAATCCACTTGCGCCAATAGTGTGGTTGGAACCTGAATAAAACGAACACCACGTTGATACGAAGCTGCTGCATAACCGGCAATATCACCAATCACGCCACCGCCTAGTGCTAATATGGTAGTATCACGACCGTGTTTTGCTTCCAACAAAGCCGTGAAAATCTGATTTAAAGATGCCAATGTTTTATACTGCTCACCATCATTTAATAGCACTTCATCAACTACGCACCCTAGCTGTTGCAACGTATTTTTCACCGTAGTTAAATAAAATTTTGCAACAGTCGGATTGCTGACAATCATTACCTTATCGCCTGCTTTCAAAGGAGAATAATGGCTAGGATCGGATAATAATCCACTACCAATCGCAATCGGATAACGACGCTCTTTAAGTTCTACATATACATTGACCATTTTTCTATCCTTAATTCAAGCTACAAGCTATCGATTAGCCGGCAAAATTTTCTAATAAATCAATAATATTATTTGCCATTAATTTAGCACTTTGATCATCTGTCTGCAGTGTAATGTCTGCAATTTCTTCATACAACGGCGTACGAATTTTAGCCAAATCTTCCAATACTTTACGCGGATCTTCCACACCCTGTAATAGAGGACGTTTTTTATCACGCAAAGTACGTTGATGTTGTTTTTCTACTGTGGTTTCTAAATAAATCACAATACCACGCGCTGAAAGATGATTGCGATTTTCTTTAGACATCACTGCACCGCCGCCGGTCGATAAAACAATGCCTTGACGTTGAGTCAATTCATTAATAATGCGTTCTTCTCTTTTTCTGAACCCTTCTTCGCCCTCAACATCAAAAATCCAACCGATATCAGCACCTGCTCGCTGTTCAATTTCAGTATCAGAATCCACAAAATCCATACTTAGCAGTTGAGCAAGTTGACGACCAATCGTACTTTTCCCTGCTCCCATCGGGCCAATTAAAAAAATATTTCTTTTTTCCGCCATTTTTATCGTTCTTAAGGTTTAAAAATTATGAATAGTTTGATCTTTGAATATTGTAACACTCACACACAATGTTGTTTTTATTACAAAAGAAAAAGAATACCGAAGTATTCTTCATAATTACAACACTCAAAAGATCCCCTAGACCTCGAATGTTTATTGAGATAGTTCAATATTATCTCAAGAAATGGGATTATATTTCAACCTTGCATTGTATTTTTATCAAAGATTGTTTCCTTGTATAAAATCCTGTTTCCGCTTTTGATAATTTTCTATCGTTTCTTGAGAATTATGAATAATTCTTGGCGTAATAAAAATCACCAATTCACGTTTCTGATGACGCTCCGATTTGCTACTAAATAACTTGCCTAATCCGGGAATATCTCCCAACAACGGCACTTTATTTTCACCTTTTCCGATCAGATCGTGAAAAATACCACCTAACACCACAGTTTCTCCATCTTTCACCAACACTTGCGATTGCACTTCCTGTTTATCAATCGTTACCACTTGCCCGGCACCATAAGGAATACTCGCACCTGCTGAATTCTGTGTCACCACCAAATCCAGAGAAATTACACCTTGATGCAGCACTTGTGGAGTCACTTCCAAACCCAATACTGCTTCTTTAAATTCAATATGAGTACGGCTGCTACGTTCTGTATCATCTTCGATAACATAAGGAATTTCAGAACCTTGCTTAATCGATGCCTTTCTTTGGTTAGATGTCAACAAATGTGGGCTGGCAATAATTTCCACATTATTTTCCTGTTCCAACGCTTTTAACTCTAAATCCAACAGCCGTCCGTGAATTTTCGCCACCTGTAATGCAATAGATGCAGCCTCCGAACTCGTTGAAAAATTAACATTTAAATGAGAACTTAAATTTTCCAAGCCAAAACTATCAAATTTAGCCGCCACTTTGTGAAAATTATCCGCATCACTAAACATTCCCCAACGAACGCCAAGCTCATTTAAACTTTCATTATTAATCGTCACTATACGTGCCTCTATGGCAATCTGCTTACCCGGTTTATCCAGTTGAGAAATTAACTGTTTAAATTTTTGTATCTGCTGTTTATCCCCTTTCACCAACAATAAATTGTTGCTCGGTTCAACACTAAATCCGCTCAAGCCGGACAAAAGCCCATTACCGTTTTCATTAAAAATTTTATACAATTCATTCACTTGTATATATTTCACAGCAATTGCTTCAAATTCATCTGTCGCAGCCAAATTTTTATCCTCTATTAAGTCAGGCATTATATTCGCCTCTTCCGCAAAAAAAGGATCTAATATCACTTTTTTGCTCCAACCGCTCAATGACATCATCATACAAACCACCAGTATTATGCCTTTCTTCATTAATGGAACTCCTCTGCAAATAACTGAATAGAAATATGTAATACACGCGGTAACATCGGATCACGCTCCAGTTTCACTGAAGAAACTGCCCATTCCGCTAAAATAGACTGAAACAACAAATCAAGATTCATAATAAATTGTTGAAATTCCATATAAATTTGCAATTCTACTTTCACCGTTTCATTATTATTAACTTGCATTTCAAAACGAAGATCGCCCTTATCGGCAGCAAATTGCGATAATTGCTGATGAAGATCGGATAATTTCTGCGTATTCTGTTTAGAACTTAAACGCTCGCTCACACGTTTTTGCAAGGAAGAAAGTATCTGCTGTTGTTGAGCTGTTTTTAAACGTAAATCGGTAATTTGCTGTGAAAAATCGGCTATCTGCTGCGAACGTTGCCAACTTTGCCACAACGGATAAGCACAAATAACAATAAAAAGAAACAACCATCCGCAAGCTAACCAATAATGAGGCAAATTTAAGCAATACCAATACACACCTTTTGGATATTTCGTACCAAGCTCCATCACTCCTCCTTGCTTTTACTAAAATCCAATTTGAAGCGATATAACTTCTGTTCATCCGGTGTCAATTCATTGCTTAAAAAAGTTATCGGATAGGGCCACTTTGCAAGCAGATGTTGTTGCAATGCATAAAATGATTGCTGATCAATTTTTTCTCCGCTTAACATAAAAACAGTGCTGTTCCGCTGTTCTTGGCTAAAAGGATTAATCTCAATTCTCACCAAATTTAACAACGCACCGTTAAGTGGTAAATGCGACAAATTTGTCATAAAAAAGTTGATATCATCCAATGACAACTTCTCTAGTTTGACCTGATTACTGAGTATTTTTCGCTGATGTAACTGTTTATTTTCGATTTGTTGTAATTGTTGACTTAATTCCTGATATGAACTGTTTAATTGATTCAACGCAAGCCGCTGTTGCCGTTCATATTGCAAACTAAAATACCAAATCATTGCCGACAAAATAATCAATAATAGGGCTGCTAGGGCAAGTCGGCGTAATCTTTGCCGATACAATGGAGAACGCCAATCCAATAAATTAATCTCATTTTGCACCGATACCTTCCCCCCATAATGCGCACCCTAAACTTAAAAACGCATACTGTGCTTTTGCTTCCAATAGGATATGGTTTTCCGGCAGTCCAAGTTGAGATAAATCACGCTCTTCGGACTGTTCTTGATAAATCACCATTTTGGAAAAGCGATTAGCAAAACGTTCCTGAAAACGGCTCCAACTCTGAGCCAACGAAGATTGACTGACCACGATTTCTGTTTTTAACGACGAATACAGGATAAATATCGTCTGCTCGGCGCAATAACAATATAACAATGTTTCTGTCTTATCCGGTTGAATTTCATAATAAAATGCCCGAAACAACACTCTAGGCAATACATCCAAAATATTCAGATCAAATTGTCGATACTTAGCCAGTTCCGCTTCTGCATTTTTTTGTTTAACCACATAAAGATCTATCTGTTGTCCTTGATACACATAATCAAACCAGATCGGCATTCCATCGTTAGGTACGTCATTCTCCAACATTGAATAAACCTGTTGTGCAACCTCGTATTGCGTTAAGGATTGCGGGCAGAGATAACGCTTATGCCAAACTAAATGTATCGGCAACACGGAAATATAAAGTAAATGTTTCGCTTCAAGTTGGAACTGTTGGGAAAGCTGTTTCTCCAACTGCATACGATCTTCAACTTTCCCACACACAAGTTCACCATCTTGCTTAAAAAAAGAGTAGAAAAAACAATTATCTATAAAAACGATTCCGACTTTAACCAATTTTGAGGATACTTTTTTTCGTGGAGCAAAAGGAACTTTCATCGTATAATCAACATCCAATTTTACAAACATAAGCTCAATTTACTTTTTTTCACTTATATCACATCAATACAGAGAGTCATTTTTCGATGAAGATCGCAAAATTAATATTTAGTTCCATTTTGACTGTATTTGTACTGGGCTGCGTTGCTTGCGGCTTATTCTACTTCCACATCAAATCACAGCTTCCTGATGTCAGCGAATTAAAAAATGTTGAATTACAACAACCTATGCAAATTTTTACTGCTGACGGCAAACTGATTGGCGAAATCGGTGAACAACGCCGCATTCCGGTAACGCTGGATAAAATTCCTCAACAGATGATCAATGCGGTTATCGCTACCGAAGATAGTCGTTTCTATGAACATCACGGCTTAGACCCTATAGGAATTGCACGTGCGCTTAAAGTAGCCATCACTTCCGGCGGAGCTTCTCAAGGGGCAAGTACCATTACCCAGCAAGTGGCACGAAACTTTTTTCTTACGCCGGAAAAAAAATTAATCCGTAAAATCAAAGAGGCTGTACTGGCTATAGATATTGAAAATAATCTCAGCAAAGATGAAATTTTAGAACTCTATCTCAACAAAATTTATTTAGGTTATCGTGCTTATGGTGTTGCTGCTGCGGCGCAAACCTATTTCGGTAAGAGCTTAGATCAACTTACACTTAGCGAAATGGCAATGCTTGCGGGTTTGCCAAAAGCGCCATCAACAATGAACCCACTTTACTCCTTAAAACGAGCAACTGATCGTAGAAATGTTGTACTGGCACGAATGCTAGATGAAAAATATATTACTGAAGAACAGTACCAACAGGCACTCAAGGAACCGATTATCGCTAACTATCACGGTTCAAAACTTGAATTACACGCTGATTATGTGGTGGAAGCTGTACGTCAAGAAATGGTGAAATTATATGGCGAAGAACAAGCTTATACTAAAGGATATCAAGTATTTACGACCATTAACTCACAAGATCAAATAAATGCACAAAATGCATTGCGGAATAATCTTCTTGCCTATGATATGCGACACGGTTATCGCAAAAATGTAACTTTATGGAAAGCAAACGAAACAGCGTGGGATAAAGAACATATTATCGGCTTTTTGAATCAACAACCAAATGTGAAACCGTTACAGCCAGCGGCAGTTTTAGAAGTGAAAAACAATAAAGCACAGGTCTTACTTGCTAACGGCGAAAACATTACATTAGATCAAAATGCTGTGAAATGGGCTGGATCTATCAATAAAATTCTACATAGTGGTGATATGATCTGGTTAATGCAAAACGACAAACAGCAATGGTTATTACGCCAAATTCCTTTGGCTAATTCCGGAATGGTTTCTTTAAATAGCACCAATGGCGCTATCGAAGCAATGGTCGGCGGTTTTAGTTTCGCACTCAGCAAGTTTAATCGTGCCACTCAATCGATGGTTCAAGTTGGCTCTTCAATTAAACCATTTATTTATGCTGCCGCTTTAGACAAAGGACTGACTTTGGCAACAATTCTAAACGATGCTCCTATTACCTTACGAAAAGCAGGACAAGCACCTTGGCAACCAAAAAACTCACCGAATGTATTTAATGGCCCATTGCGTTTGCGTGTCGGGCTAGGTTTATCTAAAAATGTAATGATGGTTCGTGCCGTTAATATGGTCGGAATTGATTACATTGCTGATTATTTACAGCGTTTCGGCTTTCAAAAAAATCAATATGCTGCTACCGAAGCTTTAGCACTAGGTGCGGCTTCGTTCACTCCTTTAGAAATGGCTCGTGGTTACGCTGTTTTTGATAATGGTGGTTTCTTAATCGATCCTTATTTAATCCAATCGATTAAAGACAATAACGGTCAAGAAATTTTTACAGCGAAACCGAAAATTGCCTGTTTCCAATGTAGCGATAAACAAATCCCAGTCATCTATGGTGATGTTAAACCAATAGATTTTCTCTCCGTTAAAGTGGATAACTCGGCAACAGAAAACACGCCGCTCGATACTTCACTATCTAACCTTTCTGTTGATGAGGATAATAGCGAAGCCGTTCCGGATGTGCCGGAATTAAATACCAACAATGTACAATTAGAAAATGCACCAAGTTTATTGGGTAAAAATGAGTCTAAAGACAACCCTGCTCAAACAGAATATGCACCTCGTGTATTAAGCGGTAAATTAACCTTTTTAATTCGCAGTGCGTTAAATTCCGGCATTTACGGTGAGCCTAGTGGCGGTTGGGTTGGTACCAGTTGGCGGGCAAAATCAATTGGTCGTCCGGATATAGGTGGGAAAACTGGAACTACCAACAACTCAAAAGTGGCTTGGTATGTCGGTTTTGGTGCAGATTTAGTCACTTCCGTTTATATCGGTTTTGATGACAATAAATTTGACTTAGGGCGCGGCGAATCCGGCGGTAAATCAGCAATGCCAGCTTGGGTTGATTATATGACTAATGCACTAAAACCGTTACCGGTGCGTGAAGATCCTATGCCTGAAGGGATAATTCAAAAACGGATTTCAATGGAGAATGGCTTGCTAACTAACTCGGGCGGTAGAATGGAATATTTCATTGAAGGCACTGAACCGACACAATATTATGTGCCGGAGCAGGGCAATAAAATTATCAATAGTAAAGGTGAAGTGAAAGAATTATTCTAATTAAAATTTGACGTCCTCCCCGCCTTAAAAGGCGGGGAATTCCTATTAGCTCCTATTGCAAGCAATAGACTATTCTTGGTGGGTTCTTGCTGCTGACCTATAATGAAGTTCACTTCACAAGCTCTACTGCCCTGATATTTGATTATGCTTGGACAATTGTTCGCCCACGCTCCAATACATTTAACGCCCCAACCTCATCGGCGTTTTCTGTGTGACCGCATTCCACACACTCAAAATTGGCTTGCGTTTAACGATTTTATTTCGCCGTATGACCGCAACAAGGGTTGGTGCGGCTGGTATTTTGTAGTGCAATTTGGTGATTTTCGCCTTTAATTTCTGCCAATTTTGACTGAATTTCACTTTATTTTTCAGTCATTTTTGCAGTTTGGCTAATTTGCTTTTATAGGTTTTAAACTCATTCAACGGTTCAAAAAATTCCCCATTAGAAAGCGTGGTAAAATGTGCAACGTCCATATCAATACCAATCGTTCCACCCTGATGAGTCGGGATTTCGAGTTTAAATTCCGTTTGAATACTGAACAAAAAGCGTCCGCATTTCATTGAAGCGGTGACATTTTTCACTTCGCCCACCATTTCACGACTGTTGCGATAGAGAACCCAACCGATTTTCGGCAAATACAAGCGGTCGTTTTTCGACTCAATTTTGCAACCTTGCGGAAAACGGAAGCGTTCTTTCAAACCTTTTTTCTTAAATTTGGAAAAGTCTGCACGTTGTTGAAAGAAGTTTTTAAAGGCACGTTCAAGGTCTTTTAAAGACTGTTGTAGTACTTGAGAATGGCATTCTTTAAGCCAACTTAGCTCTTTTCTCCATTGAGTGAGCAGAACGGTTAGCTTTGAATAGATTAATTTAAAACGATTATCTTGTTCGTATTGTTCATTTTGCCAAGCCAATGCTCGATTGAAAAGCGAGAACATCCACAGAACTGTTTAATTCTGCGACTTCACTCACCGTTTGGCATTATCTTGAACTTAAAGGCTTTGCGTAGTATGTATTCGTCAATACATCAAGCAACAGCAAAACACCCGATTAGTTAGGTTTAGTTAAGTTTAAAACAGCACAAGCTGTTGTTTGTGCCTTATATCTATGTCCTGAAGGAGGGAGTTTTACGGCACGATCTGATAAAAAGGCTATCACTGATAGCCTTTTTTTAATCATTTTCAAGTAAGTATAGATGTAACGACTGACAACAATTTTGATATTCTAATCAGGATTGACAAGAACATTGCATATTATGGTTTTCTTTATCACTTAGTTTTCTCTAAAGCCTCTCTCAATAAAGCATTTTCCCTACGTTGCATCTCAATAATTTCATCTTTAGCTTTAATTAATTCGTTTTTATGATCAAGCTGTAATTTTAAATATTCTATCTGTTGAGCCAATTCTTCAGAATTACAAATAATATTAAGGCTTTGATTATCACTTTCTTGGTGATACATCACTATATTTTTTTCTCCAACAGACATTAATTCCAACACATCAATATCAAATACATCTGCAATCTGTTCCAATTTAGGAATATATAATCTTGTCTCACCACGTTAAATTTTAGAATAGCCGTTTGTAGACATTCCCAATTTATTTGCCATTTCTTCTTGCGACCAATTTCTTGATTCACGCAACGATCTAATTTTTTCATTTACTTTCATATATCCCTCACTAATAAGATATTTTCCCTCACTCTTACGGTAGGTAAATACCAACTGCTAGTTGATTGTAGCATAAGCAATCTTTAATAGATAATTGTCAACAATGTTTATTACTATAAGAGGTACATTTATGTTCACTTTTTTAAAGGCATCTCCCCCAGCAGCTCCCATTACAGATCAAAAACAAATTGATAAGGATTATAAACGATTACGTTGGCAAGTATTTTTTGGCGTTTTCATTGGTTATGCTGCCTATTATTTAATTAGAAAAAATTTCTCTTTAGCTATTCCTCACCTAATAGAAGAGTATGGTTATACCAAAGCTCAATTAGGCACAGTCTCTTTTGCCCTCGCTATCGCCACCCATCATTCTCATAATTACTCAAAACAACACTCGTGAAACTACTGATTTCCTATAAATACGGATAAGACAACAATTATCAACTATCCCCTGGTGGTGTAAAGTTTCTGCCACTGGTGCTGTAAAAAGCTGTTGAGAACTATCAGTGATAGACCTATTTTTCATCATTTTCAAGCAAAAGTTGTAATAGCTCAATCGCCAATCTTGCCCGACTAAAACCGCGTTCATCACTCACCAACCAAAAACTTAATTTCTCTTGTTCTGTATTGACTTGACTAATATGCAATAATGGCAACACTTCATCATTTTCCTCAATTTCACCGTTTAAAACCGGTGTTATCAATTGTTCGGCGTGATAGCGTAATAAATCATCCTGTTGCCAAACTAAAGGAATATCAACCTCATTAAACTCATAGCCGACAACTGTTACCATCTGAGATAAGCCATAAAAAACTGGTACTTGAATACTATGTTCAATAAATTGTCCATTAAATTCTGGTAAAATTTTCTGTAATAACAGTTGATCTTTAATGCTCTCCTCCTGGTTATCAATCGGACTAACATTAAACGCTAACCGTTGTTGATCTTCATTTAGCGGAATGCCGTTTAACAATTGTGCGGTTTGTCCAACCAACTCTCTTACTTTTTCCTCGCCTTTATAGGTCATTGGCAATAAAGAAGTTACCATTATCTGAACTAACTGATATTGCTGCAAAATCGGTTTTAACGCCAATGCTAATTGAGAAATCTGCGGATTAGGCAATGAAACAATATTGCGCTGTCTAACCGCCTGCAACGCTTCATTATTCACTCCTGGAACAACCGCCGGAATATCATTTAGATAAGCGCAAATTCCCAACACATCAATCACTATACAACCGGCTTCTGCTGCAGTTGCCACATAAGTTACCTGAGGCAAAGAACCAGCAAATAATAAATAATCATAATTTGCCCAATCGACATCACCAAAACCAAGCTGTTCAACATATTTGCTGTTGAAGCGAATATTCTGTTCCTCTGAAAATTTTTCCGCTTCAATAACAGTGATCGACAAATTGGATAAAGCGCTTTGTTCCAAAATCGTTACCAATTTCTCTGCCAACGAAAAATCAGCCGCAATGGCAATATTTAAACTTGAATTCATTTTCTTCTCCGTGATACGCTGATGCACCTATTTTAACAATTAAAAATTATCACGGGAACGTTTTCAATGACTCCTGCAATCAATCTACTAAAAAAGAAAAAAATTCCATTTACACTTCATCAATATGAACACGATGCTAATAACACCCATTTTGGGCAAGAAGCCGTAGAAAAACTGAATCTCTCACCGCTACAGACCTTCAAAACATTGCTTGTTTCCATCAATAATGATGATAAACATCTCGCTGTAATGGTTGTACCAATTGCTTATAACTTAAGTCTCAAAAAAGGGGCTAAAGCCTTAGGCATTAAGAAAATTGAGATGGCGGATAAACATATTGCAGAAAAAAGTACCGGATATCTTGTCGGCGGTATTAGCCCATTAGGGCAGAAAAAAGTACTACCCACCATCATTTCCACTACTGCACAGCAATTTAAAACGATTTTTGTATCGGGCGGCAAACGTGGCATTGATATTGAAATTCATCCTTCAGATTTAGCTGCTTTGCTACGTGCTGATTTTGCAGATATTAATGATGAATAAAACTTTTTAGTTCAAGCCCCTATTTTTAGATTATTTTTCAACCACATTGTTTCTGATTAAAGCAAATAAAGAAAAAACTAAAAATTTTTATTGATTAGTTTCATAAAATCAGTATTATAAGCACCCGTTGCAATGTGGTGACACGTTGGGTCGTTAGCTCAGTCGGTAGAGCAGCGGACTTTTAATCCGTTGGTCGAAGGTTCGAATCCTTCACGACCCACCATTTATTTTAATACCCTTATGGGTCGTTAGCTCAGTCGGTAGAGCAGCGGACTTTTAATCCGTTGGTCGAAGGTTCGAATCCTTCACGACCCACCACTTACAATATCAAAGAGATGATTAAGTGGGTTATTAGCTCAGTTGGTAGAGCAGCGGACTCTTAATCCGTCGGTCGAAGGTTCGAGCCCTTCATGACCCACCACTATAAAGCACAATCTAATTATTCTGGGTCGTTAGCTCAGTCGGTAGAGCAGCGGACTTTTAATCCGTTGGTCGAAGGTTCGAATCCTTCACGACCCACCATTTCAGATAATTACTTCATAAATTTTCCTAAATGCTTTTATATTAAAAATCAATTATCATTTTTTACAATCTGCATATAATCCTTATTGAAATAAAAATAATCTTAATAAGGAGAATTTTATGCAATTTGAAACACAATGTTTGCACGCAGGTTATCAACCTAAATCCGGAGAACCGAGAGTTCAACCGATTGTACAAAGCACAACTTTTACCTATAACAGTGCTGAAGATATCGGTGATCTGTTTGATTTAAAAAAAGCTGGTTTCTTTTATACCCGTTTAGCTAATCCAACCACAAATGCCGCCGAAGAGAAACTCAAGGCGGTGTCGGCGCATTGTTGTCCACAGCACTACTAAATATCTTGATGGACACGCTGTTGCTATGGGAGGCGTCATTATTGATGGTGGAAATTTTAATTGGAACAACGGCAAGTTCCCTGCATTTACCCAGCCAGATGATTCTTATCACGGCTTAATTTATACAGAAACCTTCGGTGCTGCCGCTTATATCATAAAAGCAAGAGTACAGCTAATGCGTGATCTAGGTGCAACTCCTGCTCCACAAAACAGTTTTTTACTCAATTTAGGAATGGAAACTTTGCCTCTACGTATGCAGGCGCACTACAATAGTGCGCTACAAGTAGCCCAATATTTGGAAAAACAACCTTTGGTTAATTCTGTCAATTACCCTGCTTTAGCCAGCTCTCCTGATTATGCACTCAAACAAAAATATGTACCGAACGGTCTATGCGGTGTCATCTCCTTTGAATTAAAAGGTGGTAGGGAAGCAGCAGCGAAATGGTTAAATGCTCTAAAATTGGTTTCTCGTGAAGTACACGTTGCCGATATTAGAACTTGTACATTACACCCTGCGACTTCAACGCATCGACAATTAAGTGAAGAAGAACTAGATAAAATTAATATTTCTGCTGGACTAATCCGAATCTCTGTCGGAATTGAAAATATACAAGATATTTTGATGGATATTGAGCAAGCCTTTAGTGCACTATAGCTTAATCTATAGTGGATAATATCCTCACTCTATATTTTCAGTTAAAGTTAGGCGCTTATAAGAAATATTCATTATTTAATCTTTATTGTTTAGAAATTCAAGAATAGATGAAATTAATGAACATTTCTTTTTTTATATGTTGCAGTTAGATTGTAAATTAAAAGGAAAACAAAACCCCAACCATTTGGTTGGGGTTTAATCTGAATAATATTTTGAAAATTATTCTGCAACGATGATTACGTTTAATGACGCAAATACTTCACCGTGGAATTGGAAACGCACTTCGTGTTCACCTAAAGTACGTAGTGCACCATTTGGTAAACGCACTTCGCTTTTCGCCACTTCAACACCTTTTGCAGTGATTGCATCAGCGATATCACGAGTACCGATAGAACCGAATAAACGTCCTTCATCACCTGCTTTAGAAGCGATTGTTACTGAACCTAATGCTTCAAGTCTTTCAGCACGATCCATTGCAACCGCTAATGCTTTAGCTGCTTTTTCTTCTAATTCAGCGCGACGGCTTTCAAAATACTCAATGTTTGCTTTAGTTGCCATAACTGCTTTTCCTTGTGGGATTAAGTAGTTACGTGCATAACCAGATTTTACATTTACTTGATCACCAACATTGCCTAGGTGAACAATTTTATCTAAAAGAATTACTTGCATTACCGTATCCTCTCTTGTTGATTACTGATGATTGTCAGTGTACGGTAACAACGCTAAATAACGCGCACGTTTGATTGCACGAGCTAATTGACGTTGGTACTTCGCACGAGTACCGGTAATACGGCTAGGGACAATTTTGCCGCTCTCTGTAATGTAGTTCTTTAATGTAGCAATATCTTTATAATCGATTTCTACTACATTCTCCGCTGTGAAACGGCAGAACTTACGACGACGGAAATAACGTGCCATATGGCTATTCTCCTAATCTATAAATTCGATTTGCTCAGCGTGTAAGACTAATTGGCTAAGCCCATTATTCGTTTTGTGTGAGTGGATAAATCCTGCTACACACACCTTACTGCCGACCGTAATGCTTTGAGTTTGATTTGTTAATTGATTGCCGCTAAGTTGAACCGGTATTTTACACCACGCTTGTCTGGCTAATCCGGCTTCTTGTTGCCGCGAACGATGTTCAAGCCAAAATTGACAATGCGGAATTCCACTCGGGCTTTGATGTCGTTTTGGTTGAGAAACAACAGTGCCTATCAACGAAAAACGATTTTCAATTGTCAAATTACTCTTCAGCATCCTCATAATCGTTGTTATCAACATCAGCTAAAGCTTTACGTTCATCTTTTGCTTTAACCATTGGGGACGCTTCGGTTACGGCGTGCTTAGTACGAATAATTACGTTACGAAGAATTGCATCATTGTAACGGAAAGTTGTTTCAAGCTCGTCGATGACTTCTTGCGGTGCTTCTACATTCATTAACACATAATGTGCTTTGTGTAGTTTATTAATTGGGTAAGCCAATTGGCGACGACCCCAATCTTCTAAGCGATGAATTTGACCACCAGCTTCTTTAACAGAACCTGTATAGCGTTCAATCATCCCTGGTACTTGTTCACTTTGATCTGGGTGAACCATAAACACTATTTCGTAGTGACGCATTGCTGCTCCTTACGGGTTAATCAGCCTCCGACTATAGACCAGTCGCCAATCTGCGGAAGCAAGGAACGAAAAACGGAACGACTGTGAGGTCGCAAATTGTACTCAAACTGACTCAAAAAGCAAGTTAAAAAACTAATTTAACGCTAAAAGATGCAACATTTTCTCTGCCACCCGTTCAACTGTAATTTGCGCCATTAAATCTTTACCGTAAACCTTTGTTCCCCAAGGCAAATCTTGCCACGGCTTACCATACTGTTTTAAGGCATTCTCCGCATATACCGACACCACATCTTCTTTGCTGTAATAAGGTCCGGTGCGTTGTGGATTATGATAAGCATATAATCCAAGTACTTTTGTTCCCACCATTGTCGCCATATGCGCCGGCCCGGAATCCGGTGAAATAACCAAATCGGCTTGAGCCAATAACGCAACCAGCTGCTGTAAAGAGGTTTTACCTGCCAGATTTACCACCGGCAAACGGCATAATCGGCAAATCTCAGCGGCACTGCTCATCTCATATTCACTTGGCGATCCCGAGATAATCACCTGTGCGCCTGCTTCTGTCGCAATATCCGCCAGTTGAGCATAACGATCTAACAACCAATCTTTCTCTTTTTTGCTTGAACAAGGCGAAATAACTACCGTTTTTTTCTCTGGATCAATAAATTGTCTCACATAATGATGATCTTGCTCCGCAATCGGGAACTGCCAATGCGGTGCTGTAATCGGCACACCGATATATTCAGCGAAGCTCAAAAAACCATCCAGCACGTGATAACCTTTCGCTGCGCCGACTTGATGATTAATAAACCATTTTTGCCCCTCTTTTGTGCGCTGTGCATTAAAACCGACTCGATATTTCGCTTTAATTCCTAAAGAGAGAATCGAAGCTCGAATCGCTACCTGCATATCCAACAAAGCATCAAATTTACGCGAACGTAACCTTTTCCATAACGCGAAAACGCCTCGCCACCCCTGTTTTTTATCAAAAATAATAAATTCAATATTAGGGATATTTTTTAATAATTGCGCTTCGACCTTACCAATGACCCAAGTAATTTTGGTCTGCGGATAATAAGCTTGAATCTGCTGTACTGCCGCCAAAGCATTGCAAACATCGCCAATAGCAGAAAGACGTAAAATACAGATAGATTGCGGAGGTTGAGAAAATAACGGCATAGATTTAACTCTTAATATGTTAGAATTGCGCTCTATTTTAATCAAAAACGCAGAAATCCGCAGTAAAACAGGTAGCAAAATGTCGAAAACATACTATCTCTTCGCCGAAAATATTCAGACCGACTCGCCGCAATCACTATTCGATCCTGTTTTTTGGCAAGCACAGCAAGCCATTTTAGGTTCAGCCAAAGGACGCGGCATTACCTATTTTTTAAACACTAAAGATCGTTGGGGAGTAAATTGCGCCTTACGCCATTATTATCGTGGCGGACTGTTCGGCAAATTAGTGAAGGATCATTTTCTGTTTAGCGGAATAAATCAATGTCGTAGCATTAAAGAATTTAACTTACTGCAACAACTTAAACAAAAAAATTTACCTGTACCAAAACCTATCGCGGCAAGAGTTATTCGCTCAGGATGTTGTTACCAGGCGGATATTTTAAGCGAATTAATTGAAAATAGTCAGGACTTAGTCGCTGCTTTACAAAAACACTCATTACATCACGAAATTTGGTACGATATAGGAAAATTAATTCGTCAATTACATAATGAACAAGTTTGTCACAGCGATTTAAACGCACATAATATTCTGCTACAACGCCTTGAAAATCATCAATGTAAATTATGGTTACTTGATTTCGATAAATGCGGTTTTAAAACGGGCGACAACTGGAAACAAGAAAATCTACAACGACTTTACCGCTCATTTCAAAAAGAGGTGAAGCGTTACCATATTCATTTTAACGAAAACAACTGGCAACAATTATTAAAAGGCTATACGGAATAAAGCTCAACTTAATGTCACAGAATTTTCATCATTTCTCAACAAAGATAATATATTATTTTTCCAAAATGGTTTTAAAAACACCTGCCGGCACTAATTTTGCAATATTGCCACCGTGTAATAAAATTTCACGTACCATTGTTGAGGAAACATAAGACCATTTTTCTGATGGAGGGAAAAATAAACTTTCAACACCATTCGTTAACAAACGATTTAAATGAGCAAGTTGCAGTTCATAATCAAAATCACTGGATGTTCTCGCTCCACGAATAATACCCTGAATATTACGTTCTAAAATTAGATGCGCCAATAAACCATCAAATGAGATCACTTCAACATTGTTTAATCCTACTGTAGCAATTTTGACGAAATCTAGCCGTTGTTGCAAACTGAACATTGGCTTTTTGCTCGGGCTTGCTGCTACCGCCACAATCAATCTTGGGAACAATCGCGCTGCACGCATAATAATATCCAGATGTCCATTGGTGATAGGGTCGAATGTTCCAGGATAAATCATTGTTATCATTATTTTTTCTCGCTTAAATAAGGTAATAAAATGTTTAGAGTACGTTGTAAGGCACCACGATTCTGTTGCAATATACGATAGCCGTTTTGTCCATATTGCTCGGCTTTCTGCGGATTTGTCAACAAAGCACTAATCTGCTGAACCAGTGCAGATACACTATTTTCGATCACCATCACGCCGCCAACTTCACGCAAGTTTTGATAAATCTGTCGAAAATTAAACAAATATTGCCCTGTGATTACCGGCAGTTTAAACAACAACGGCTCAAGTGGATTATGTCCGCCACGCGCAATAAAACTGCCACCGACAACCGCAATATCCGCCAACGCATATAATTTTAGTAATTCGCCCATTGTATCGCCCAACAATACCGTTGTTTGTGGATCTATCGGCGCTCCAAAGCTCCTTTTTTGATAACAAAATTGCTGTTGTCGCAACAATTTTTCCACTTCGGCAAAACGTGCGGAATGGCGTGGCACAAGAATCAACAATAAATTTGGGTATTGTTGTAGTAATTGTTGATGAGCCTGCAACATCATCGTTTCTTCACCTTCGTGGGTGCTGGCAGCAATCCACACCGGACGCTGCTGCAACATTGCCATTTTCTGCTGACGATCATCAGCAATTTCCTCGTCAGAAACAGTCAAATCAAACTTTAAATTGCCACTGCAACTGATTTTGTTTTTATCAACACCCAAGCGTTGATAACGTTCCGCACTTAATTCATCCTGTGCGGCAATATGGGTAAACGCCTGCCAAATCGGCATAAGAGAATGCCGCAAATAAGCATAATGTTTAGCAGATTTATCTGATAAACGTGCGTTGATTAAAAACAGTGGAATATGACGATTCTTAATTTGTTGCAACAGATTAAACCACAACTCTGTTTCAACAATAATAAAGCATCGAGGCTGTAACTGTTGCAAAAAAAGGTTCATTAAAAACGGCAGGTCAAACGGCAGATAACAATGTTGGACAAGGTTACCAAACAAAGCCTGTACACGTTCCGAGCCGCCTGGAGTAAAAGTGGTAATGGTTATGGGTACATTCGGAAACTGTGCCAATAATTGTTTCACCAACGGCGTAACCAACAACACCTCACCAACTGAAGCCGCGTGAATCACAACACTCTGTTTTTGCAAAGATTTTGTTAAAGCAAAGCGCTCACGCCACCGTTGACGATACCCTATCTCTTTTCGACTTTTGTACAAAAAAGTGAGTAGAATAAAGGGTAAAGCGATAATAAAAAGTGCATTATAGATGAAAAATAACATTATTTACTTCTCTTTCAAAAATCGATCTACTCCATTTTCACAATCGACAATTTTTTGCTGTATTGTTTTTTCCAATAACTGATCATTCTGTGGTAATGCATCTCTGGCTTCTTCGTTATGCCACAAATGATAAGCGATAGCCGCAAAACGAATATCTTTTCGTTTCATTCCCGCATTATAAAAACGAGCAACAAACTCGCTATCTTCTCGTCCCCAACCAACAAAGTCATTATTAAAACCATTGATTTTTAAAGCATCTTCACGGAAAAATGCCATATTACATCCTCTAACACCTTTATAATATTGGCTACGCTCCTTATGCAAAATTCTATTTAACCAATATAAATGGCACGCAGATAAACGTTTTTCAAAACGAGTTTCAATGCCAGGTTGATACCATTTAATGATCGGATAACGTTCAGGATGTTGTAGAATATGCTCCGTTTTTTCTTTGGGCAAAGACACTCTACTACCTTGAATAAAAACACCTTTTTTCGCATAACGGATATGATCCTGAATAAATAAAGGATGCAAAACCATATCGCCATCAATAACGATAATATAATCTCCCGTTGCTTTTGCTAACGCCCTATTTCTAGATTCTGCCAATCGAAACCCATCATCCGGTTGCCAACAATGAATTAAAGGAATAGGGAACTTCTGTTGATATCGTGAAATTAATTGTGCGGTTTCTTGGCGAGAACCATCATCTGCCACTAATACTTCCATTGGTAATACTTTTTGTTGCAATACCGAATTTAAGACCGCCTCTAACGCATCGGGACGATTATAAGTTGTAATAATCAAAGAACTACTAAGTTTTTGATTATATTCTATTAATTTCACATATTTATAATAAGCCCCCATTGCATTGGCACAGGAAATAACAAAACCATCTTGTCCATCTAAAAATCCTTTTTTCAAAACATAATGTTTAAAAAATGAAGAGAAACCGTGCCCTATTGCAGAAAAAACAGAGGCTTTTTTTCTCCCTTGTTGCTGCTCTGCGAACAAGGTTGTGTATTGTTGCATTTTCTGAATAAGATCAGCAGCACCATCAAAAGAATAGTGCAAGAAAGGTTGTTTTAATTTTATGACTTGGATATTTTTAGGAATTTCAAGTGCCTCGTGTACTAATTTTTGATTAAATTGCACTTGTTGACGGTGATATAAGCGAGGAACATAATTTGGATACCAACCGCAGGTTTTAATAACTCGACCTCGATAATGATTTAATCTAGATAAAGAATATACAAAATTTGTTTTTGTTAAATCTATCTGCTTTAATTCTTCAATAAGTGATTTAGGTAAAATCTCATCACTATCAATATTTAAAATCCAATTATGTTTTGCATATTCAGCAGCTAAATTTTTTAAAGGTCCAAATCCAATAAAAGGTGAATATTTAATAACAACATTAGGGAATTGCTTAGCAATTTCGATTGTTCGATCTGTAGATCCATTATCCAATACAATAATTTCATCAAAATCTGCTAATGCTTTTAATACTTTTTCTAAATATTTTTCTGAATTTTTCACTAACATAGTGATACTAATAGCAAGATTTGAACTCATATTTTCCTCTTTTTAAAAAATCTACATTCTAAATGTAAAACTACCCGTTAATAAAATACGATAATTTATAATAACTATCTATTTTATAATAGATAGTTATGCAATCCCATATAAACAAAAATCCTCTTCCTTGACGGTAAGAGGATTCTTTTCACCACATAATATAATATATTACTTCACACGAGCCACATACTCGCCAGAACGAGTATCTACACGGATAACTTCACCAATTTGAATAAATAATGGTACACGCACTACCGCACCGGTGCTTAATGTTGCCGGTTTACCGCCTGTTCCTGCTGTATCGCCTTTCAAGCCCGGATCAGTATCAACCACTTCCAACTCAACAAAGTTTGGTGGAGTCACATTGATTGGAGAACCGTTCCATAAAGTTACGATACACTCTGCCTGATCCAACAACCATTTATCATTATCACCAATCGCTTTCGCATCTGCAGCAAGTTGTTCAAAAGTTTCATTGTTCATAAAATACCAAAATTCTTCATCTTTATATAAGAAAGTAAGATTAGTATCAACAACATCTGCCGCTTCGACAGTTGAACCTGATTTAAAGTTCACATCTAATACTTTGCCTGAAATCAATTTACGAATACGAGTGCGAGTAAACGCTTGTCCTTTCCCCGGTTTTACAAACTCATTTTCTACGATTACACAAGGTTCGCCATCTTGCATAAATTTAAGACCTGGTTTGAAATCGCTGGTAGAATAGCTTGCCATAATATCCTCATTAATATTTAATTGTCTGTTCAATTCACCGCACAATTCACAAAAAATTGTGCAACTTTAGAAAAGTTGGAAGTATATATCCCTAACAGTTGAATTTTCAACTTTTTAAGAAGTTTTTGATAAAAATAATGTCATTTAACAGAAGACATAGGTAAAAAAGTCATCATATGATAAAGCAAAACATTAAATTTGGAGCAGATTCCGATTGGACTGAATACTTAACCACTGCGGTTTCCGATCCGATTCAACTTTTAACATTACTGAATTTACCGCTCGAACCTTATCAACAACATTTGGCTGCGCGCCGTTTATTTGCAATGCGCGTGCCAATGCCGTTTATAAATAAAATGGAAAAAGGCAATGCCAACGATCCTCTTTTTTTGCAAGTGATGACTGATGCTGCCGAATTTCTGCAAACACCCGGATTTGTGAAAGATCCGCTGCAAGAACAGGATAATGCCATCCCTAATTTATTACATAAATATCATAACCGTGTGTTGCTGATGGTAAAAGGTGGCTGTGCTGTCAATTGCCGTTACTGTTTCCGCCGCCATTTCCCTTATGAGGATAATCCGGGAAATAAAACGAATTGGCGTAAAGCATTGGATTATATTGCTCAACATTCCGAAATTGAGGAGGTGATCTTTTCCGGCGGTGATCCATTAATGGCGAAAGATCGCGAATTAGCGTGGTTACTTGAGCAGTTAAATCAAATTCCACACTTGAAAACTGTGCGGATTCACTCTCGATTACCAGTGGTCATTCCACAACGTATTACGCTCGAATTGTGTCGATTATTGGCAGACTTACCGCTTAACAAAGTGCTGGTGTTACATATTAATCACGCAAATGAAATTGATGCACTATTAATCAACCGCCTACAGCAATTAAAGCAATCAGGAGTAACGCTACTGAATCAATCAGTGCTTTTAAAAGGGATTAATGATGATGCACACACTCTCAAAACACTGAATGATAAACTATTTGCTGCCGGTATTTTACCCTATTATCTTCATCTGTTGGATAAAGTGGAAGGAGCAAGCCATTTTTGGATTGATGATGAACGTGCTTTAGCTATTTATCGACAATTAATTGCTTCATCTTCCGGTTATCTTGTACCGAAACTTGCGCGTGAAATTGCTGGCGAAAAAAGTAAAACTTGGTATAGCTAAAAATATTTAAATAAATCGTGATTAGCCTTAGTCATTGCCTATTTTTTCCTTTAAAATAGCCAACGAAAATATGGTAGACACTTCTGTCTGCCAAGAAAGAATTTTTTTATCATTCAAAGTTATCATATTACTTTGAATCAACAGCATTGTTATAATAATGATTTTTAACCAAAATTTGAGGTATAACCGTGAGTAACACAGACAAGGAACAGCAAAGCGAACAACAGGACGCTAAACAGAACGAATTAAATTTAGAATTTAATGAATTTGAGCCTATCACACCTAAAAGACCAGCAGTTGAAACTGCACCTTCTTTTATCGATAAACTAAAAGGTATCTTTTATAAAAAAACGACACAAGCGGAAACCTTTCAGCAAGCAGAAGTTGGGCAAACTGTTGAGAATACAGAAAGCAACGACTTTACCGCTGAACCGGTTACTACACACAAAACATCACCATTAGCCAATTTGTCAACACGTTCTCGCCGTTTGCTTATTAGTGCCGCTGTGTTGGTTATCATCATTGTGTTATTTCTTTGGTTAAAACCTAACAGCCAACCGGTAGATAGCCTACAATCTCAAGATAATAATTTGCCAATTGAATTTCAGCCAATTGATCCGAATGCTACTAATGCCAACAATGAAGGTGTGCCAACAATGCAAACCGAAGAGCAAGCAATGGATAATGCCAATGACAACATAACAGATTCGACTACAGCCAATAATAATGCTACCGTTACTGCTGAAACACTCACACAAAACAGTACCGCATCGGCTCCATCAGTGGATAATACCCCAATTACGACTGATGAAAACAATGTAGCTGCGACTAATCAAGCACAAACTCCGGCTGTTGCTCCGGCTCCGGTTATCCCAGCACCGAAAAAAACAGAACAGAAACAGGCTCTCAGTCAGGCTGAAATTGATAAAATTGAAAAACAAGCGTATGAAGCTGAACAAGCTCGTTTAATTGCAAAAGCAAAAGCCCGTGCTGAACAGCGAGCTAGAGAAGAGTTTAAAGCAAAACAGCAGAAACAGAAAGAGCAAGAACAGCGTAAAGCACAAGCCATTCTTGACGGCAAAAATGTTCCTGTTGTTGATGCCAAACCTGTCACTAGAAGTAGCTCAAAATCCACTTCATCTACAACAAACGTTTCAAGTGGTGGGCAAGCTAAAACATTAACTATTCCGGCAGGTACTTCTTTGATGCAGGTGTTCCGTGATAACAATCTGAACATTGCCGATGTAAATGCAATGACTAAAGCAAATGGTGCCGGTAATGCATTAAGTAGCTTCAAACCAGGAGACAAAGTTGCCATCAAAGTAAACGGTGGTCGCGTTTCAGAACTCCAATTACCTAATGGAGCAAAATTTATTCGTCAAAGCAATGGTTCTTATATTTATCAAAAATAGTCATAAAACCATCTGTAACTAGGTGGTTTTGACCTAACAAAAAAGGTTCAACCTCTCGGTTGAACCTTCTACAATTTGATTATTCAGAAAATACTTTTTTACTCAAAAGAATCTTTCAAACGTTCACTGGCACGTCTTGCCTCTCCTTTATGTTGCAATTTATTGAGCTGACGTTCTAATTTTTCTTGTACATCATTAATGGCTGCATACATATCTTCGTGTTCCGCTTTCGCAACAAGGTTACCGAAAGGTGTACCAATCATAGCTTCCACTCCAAATCCTTTTGGCAGTTTTTGTAAAATAAAATGAGGATTTATTAACTGGGTTTGCCATTTGCCTAATTTTGCTAAACGTTCTTCAATGTGGGAACGAATTGCTGGGGTAATTTCCATTTGTTTGCTTGTAATATTTAGGGTCATAACATTTACCTCTCATAGTAATAAGACTGTTGCCAGTCAAGAAAAAATCTTGTTCTTGATTAAGAACATAATGCCGTATGATCAGCTTTTCAAGCCTTTTATCGTTTATTTTTCAGAATAGTGAAGTAGGTCAAATTTCTAAAATAATCTGCTTTACATTTTTAGATCGTGCTTTTTCGTCCATACTGATTTTTATGTTAGAATGCGCCCCATTCTTTGACTCAAACGATAATATTATGCAGACTGACTTTTCCGAATCACATTACAATCAACAGTTAGAAGATAAAGTTTATTATCTAACTCAACTACTTAAACCTTTTTTTCAGGGTGAAATTAAGGTTCATCGTTCCGCATTAAAACATTATCGAATGCGTGCTGAATTTCGGGTTTGGCACGATGGTGATGATCTTTATCACATTATGTTTGATCCGAAAAGTAAGCGGCGCTATCGCATTGATCAATTTCCAATTGCTTCAACATTAATCAATGCAATAATGAGCGCATTAGTACCATTGCTTAAACAACAACCTATTTTGCGTAATCAATTATTCCAGATTGATTATCTCAGTACCGTCAGCAATAAAATTATCGTCAGTCTGCTTTACCATAAAAAGTTGGATGAAACTTGGATCGCTGCCGCAAAACAACTGAAACAACAGCTTGAACAGCAACAATTTGATGTGCAAATTATCGGGCGCGCCAATAAACAGAAAATTTGCTTGGATCAGGATTTTATTGATGAAGTGTTGCCAATCAACGGCAAAAACTATATCTACCGCCAAGTTGAAAACAGTTTTACCCAACCGAATGCCGGCATTAACTGCCAAATGATTGAATGGGCATTATCCTGCACAGAAAATGCCAAAGGTGATTTGCTAGAACTCTATTGTGGTAATGGCAATTTTTCAGTGGCTTTAGCACAGCATTTTAGAAAAGTGTTGGCGACTGAAATCGCCAAACCTTCAGTACAGGCAGCACAATTCAATATCACTGCCAATCATATTGATAATTTACAAATTATTCGAATGTCGGCAGAAGAGTTTACGCAAGCATTACAAGGCGTGCGCGAATTTTATCGTCTAAAGGGAATTGATCTTAAACAATACCAATACAACACTATTTTTGTTGATCCGCCTCGAGCTGGGTTAGACGCAGAAACTTTAAAAATGGTGCAACAATATGACCATATTCTTTATATTTCCTGTAATCCGCAAACTTTAGCAGAAAATTTAACCGTTTTAAGTCAAACTCATCATATTGAGAAAGCAGCACTTTTTGACCAATTTCCTTACACACGCCATATCGAAAGCGGTGTCTATTTGGTGAGGAAATAATGCAGATTCAGCTTATTAATCAATCCGGTGATGATGAAAAATTTGGTCAAATTATCGAAAAATGGCAGTTGGAAAATGATCTAAAATCACCATTTGCCTTAGTTTTAGAGCCGCAACGCTTGGTACTTTATAAGACAGATGAAACTAAACTCGGAGCTATTTGTGTGGACTTCGTCTCTGGCGCAATGGCTTATCGACGTAAATTCGGTGGTGGTCGTGGTGAAGCAGTGGCTAAAGCTGTTGGCGTAAAAAAAGGAAAATTACCAAAAGTTCTTGATGCAACTGCAGGTTTAGGACGAGATGCTTTTGTGTTGGCATCAATCGGATGTGAAGTGTCATTGGTGGAACGCAATCCGATAGTAGCTGCTTTATTAGAAAATGGCTTACAACGTGCTTATAGAGATGCTGAAATCGGTGAGTTTATGAAACAACGAATGAAATTATTACCAGTTAAAACAATAGCTGAACTTGATCCGAACACTGAAAAATTTGATGTTGTTTATCTTGATCCTATGTTTCCGCATAAAAATAAAAGTGCGTTAGTTAAGAAAGAGATGCGTGTTTTTCAGTCGTTGGTCGGAGAGGACTCAGATGCCGATCAATTATTAACAACAGCGTTGAAACTAGCTCATCGGGTAGTGGTGAAACGCCCTGATTATGCTGGTTATTTGGCGGAATGCAAACCGCACTTCAGCCAAACAACCAAAAATCACCGTTTTGATATATACATCAACCACGAGCCTGTTGCATTTGCGCAAGATTAAGTAGTGCCAATTTACGCATAATGGCTTTTAAAACTACACCATAAACCGGAACAAAAAATAACAAACCAATCAGAAGTTTAAATAAATAATCAACAAAGCCAATTTCTACCCAGTTCTCTGCCATAAATGCATCGCTACTACGATAAAACGCAATCGCAAAAAAGGCAAATGTATCGCATAAACTACCGAAAATCATTGAACTGCTCGGAGCAATCCACCAAGTTTTTAATTGTCTCAAACGATTAAATACCAACACATCCAATAATTGTCCAAATACATAAGCCGCAAAACTAGCGATAGAAATACGAAATACGAACAAATTAAAAGTCGCCAAAGCACTTAAGCCCTGATATTGTGTATCAGAAAAGAGCGTGGAGATAACATAACTGACAATAAGCGCCGGAAACATCACCCAAAAAATAATCCAACGAGCTTCTTTTGCGCCAAACACGCGAACTGTAAGGTCGGTTGCTAAAAATATAAATGGAAAGGTCAATGTTCCCCAGGTGCTATGGAAACTGAAATCCAACCACGATAAATCAATTGTGAATGGAATTTGCACAAGGTAATTACTGATAGCAATGATAAAAATGTGGAAAAATGAAAGTAAAATTAATGCACGGCGTTTTTGACGATCGCCGAAAATCGCTTGAGCTGATACCATATTGTGTCCTTTTTATCTCAATGAAAATCTTTGGGGTGAGGGAACCCAACTACAAAAATAGGGGGTGAATGATACGCCGATGATAAAATTTTGCAAGAAAAAGCATATAATATGCCAAAATTAAACAACAAAAGGAGAACTAAGATGACACAGAAAATTGCTATTTTACTAACTAACGGTTTTGAAGACTCTGAAGCCTTGGTGCCAAATGATCTCTTCAAACGTGCCGGTTTACACACTGACCTAATTTCCATTGATGACACTGAAATCGTTTCCTCTTCCCATAATGTCAGCGTGGTTACAGATCGATTACTTAACCAAACTGATCTGAACGCTTACGATTTAATAATGCTTCCGGGAGGTCAAGTCGATCTCGAAAAATATGCTATGTTATCTGATATTTATCATCAATTTGCACAACAACAAAAATGGATTGCCGCTATCTGTGCTGCTCCAACAGTATTAGCTAAATTAGGATTATTAAAAGGCAAAAATGCTGTTTGCTATCCTTCAATGCGTGCTGACTTAATTAATAACGAGGTGAATTATCGTCATCTCGCTACCGTCATTGATGCGCCGTTTATTACCGGTCGAGGACCAGGAGCTGCCTTCGATTTCGGCTTGGCGATTGTCGCTCAATTACTGGGTATTGATGTGGCTGAACAGTTAAAACAACAACTTTATTACTAAATAATTCTTGCCCATTTATTTATCCGGCCATTCTAACGATTAACATAAAAAAGGAAAGAATAATGCAAAACTATGGCGTTACCATTTCAACATTTGGCGAAGCGGATGTACTTCAATTTCAGCCCCAATTACCAATGCCGACTATCAGTGCCAAGCAGGTTTTGATCGAAAATCACTTTGCTGGCGTGAATCCAGTTGATTTTAAAACGCGTAAAGGATTAGGCTGGGGAGCGGAAAAATTTAAATCACAATTGCCAGCTGTGCTAGGTTTCGATCTTGCCGGAATCGTGATTCAAGCCGGTAAAGAGAGCGGTTTCATCGTTGGTGAGCGTGTTGCCGCACTTACTTTTGACGGCGGAGCTTGTAGTCGTTATGTTGCTGTCGATGCTGATCTAGTTGCACGCATACCGAATGCTGTTTCCTTACAACAAGCGGGAGCAATGCCAACCGTTGCCGTTACCGCATTACAAATTTTAAAACAAGCAAATGTTTCCAGCGGACAAAAAATATTAATGTCTGCACCGTTGGGCGGTGTCGGACATTTATTATTACAGCTTTTGGCAAAAGAGAAAGTACATATTACAGTCATTTGTTCTGAAGCCAAACAGCAACAAGCATTAACTTTAGGCGCAAATCAATCCGTTGATTATCATCATCCTGATGCTTATCCCGATCTAAATGCCGATCTTTTCATTGATTTAGTAGGTGGTGAAAGTGGTGTCGCTGCATTAAAAATGGTGAAAAAAGGGGGACGTGTTATCTGCATCCCTACCATTCACGTACCATTATTGCAACAAGCAGGGACTGAGCAGCAACTCATTGTCGAAAAAATGTTAGCTGTACCGAATCATCAAGATCTTGAAACAATGTTGAATTATGTAGCAAAAAACTGTTTACGGTTAAATATTGCTCGAGTTTTTCCAATAACTGAAATTCAACAGGCACACCGTCAACTCGAAAGCGGACATACTAATGGTAAAATTGTGTTAGATTTGCAACTTGGATAAGTTATGTCATTAAGTGAAAAAGAAAAAATGGCGGCAAAACTGCCGCATTTCCCGTATGATCCAGAATTAATTCGACTTAGACAACAAGCGAAGCAGATGTTGTTTCAACTCAATTATCAGCTTGCACCGGCTGATTCGCAACGTAAGCTATTATTAGAACGTCTGCTTGGTAAATGCGGCGATAATTTGCATATCAATTCGCCGTTTTTCTGCGATTATGGCTTTAATATTGAAGTTGGCGACAATTTTTTTGCTAATCATCAATGCACCATTTTGGACAGCGGCAAGGTTTCCATCGGTGATAATGTGATGTTTGCCCCTAATGTCAGTCTTTATACGGTGGGGCATCCATTGCATTATCAGCAAAGAAATCAGGGCTATGAACAGGCAAAAGAAATTATTATTGAAGATAATGTCTGGATTGGAGGTAGTTGTGTGATTTTAGGTGGTGTTACCATCGGTGAAAACAGCGTTATCGGTGCCGGCAGTGTAGTAACAAAATCGATTCCGGCAAACAGTTTAGCGTTCGGCAACCCTTGTCGGGTGATTCGAGAAATCAACGATCAGGATCGTAAACAGTATCAACAACTGCTGGATCGCTCTGTTTAAAACCACCAATTCAAGCTACAATTAGCTAACACAAATAACAGAGATAAAAAAAGCCGCCCCAAACACTAGGCGGCAAATAACCTAAGGAACTAATTTAAACAACCATTATGTTGCACCTTTTCAGACAAACCTGCTCTGAAAAAGTTCAGTCAAAATCAAAATTTTTTTAAAGAAGGGTTTTCACTATGCCATTATTAGACAGTTTTAAGGTTGACCACGTTAAAATGAATGCCCCTGCGGTGCGTGTTGCAAAGACAATGCAAACGCCTAAAGGCGATAAAATTACGGTTTTTGATCTTCGTTTTTGCAAACCGAATCAAGACAATATCAGTCCGAAAGGTATTCACACTTTGGAACATCTTTTCGCCGGTTTTATGCGTGATCATCTCAATAGTGACAGCGTTGAAATTATTGATATTTCACCAATGGGTTGCCGCACCGGATTTTATATGAGTTTAATCGGTACGCCTGCGGAACAACAAGTTGCGGCGGCATGGGAAAAAGCAATGCAGGATGTATTGTCGGTGAAAAGCGAAAAAGAGATCCCGGAATTAAACCAATATCAATGCGGAACCTACACTGAACATTCATTAGCGGATGCTCAAGCAGCAGCGAAAAAGGTGCTTGCTCAGGGAATCGGCATTAATCACAATCAAGATTTATTACTTGATGACCGTTTTTTAAATCAATAATGACCTTAAGCCAAGCTGCTCTGCTTGGCTTTTTATTTGCCCACAACATTGAAGGAATAAAATTCTATGACAACATTAGGTACACCTCTCACTTCCACTGCCACAAAAGTAATGATGCTCGGCTCCGGAGAATTAGGTAAAGAAGTCGTAATTGAATTACAACGTTTAGGTGTAGAAGTTATTGCAGTTGATCGTTATGCTGACGCACCGGCACACCAAGTGGCACACCGTGCTTACACCATTTCAATGTTAGATGGTGATGCACTCAAAAGTCTTATCGAAAAAGAAAAACCGGATTACATTGTTCCGGAAGTAGAAGCCATTGCCACCGATACTTTAGTCGAATTGGAACAGCAAGGCTATAATGTTATTCCGACCGCAAAAGCTGTTAAGCTAACAATGAATCGTGAAGGTATCCGCCGTTTAGCTGCCGAAGAGTTAGGGTTACCAACATCACCATTCCAATTTGTCGATAATTTTAAAGATTTCCAACAGGCGGTGGAAAAAATCGGCTTACCTTGCGTAGTTAAACCCATTATGAGTTCTTCTGGACACGGACAAAGCATTCTCAAAAATAGAGAGCAATTACAGCAAGCGTGGCAATACGCACAGGAAGGTGGTCGTGCCGGCGGAGAACGGGTAATTGTCGAAGGTTTTATTCATTTTGATTATGAAATCACCTTATTAACCGTACGCCATCGTGGTGGCACCTCTTTCCTTGCACCAATCGGTCACATACAGGTTGACGGCGACTATCAGGAATCTTGGCAACCACAAGCGATGAGTGAAATTGCATTGCAAAAAGCACAACATATCGCTGAAAAAATCACCAATGCACTAGGAGGTCATGGTATTTTCGGTGTAGAAATGTTTGTTTGTGGTGATGAAGTCATTTTTAACGAAGTCTCTCCACGTCCGCACGATACCGGAATGGTAACACTGATTTCTCAGGATTTATCCGAGTTTGCTTTACACGCAAGAGCAATTTTAGGATTACCGATTCCCCAAATAAAACTATTGGCGCCAAGCGCTTCTAAAGCGATCGTAGTAAAAGGAAAATCAAACCAAGTTCGTTTTGGTAATCTCGAAAATGTTCTTGCCGAATCGGATACTAATCTCCGCCTATTCGGGAAAAGAGATGTGAATGGACATCGCCGCTTAGGCGTGATTCTGGCGAGTGCCGATAGTGTTGAAACAGCACGAGAAAAAGCAAACCGAGCCTATCAAAAATTAGAAATCACGCTTTAAAATATAAATTTCTAATATTCCCACATTTAGGCTTCTCTTGACGAGAAGCCTTTGATCAAACAATATCGACCTTCAATTCACCAAGTTTATCAACAGCAACAACAATTTGATCACCAATTTCCACCTTGCCAACACCTTTTGGCGTGCCAGTAAAAATTAAATCACCCGGCTGTAAACAAAAATAAGTTGATAGATGAGAAACTGTTTCCGCCACTGACCAAATTAATTGGTTAAGATCACTGCTCTGCCGCACGTCACCATTAACCCAAAGCTGAATCGCACCTTGCGACAAATGCCCCACTTCACTTACTAACGACACTTCACTTATTGGTGCAGAGTAATCAAACGCCTTACCAATTTCCCACGGTCGCCCCATCGCTTTCATCTCATTTTGCAAATCACGTCTGGTCATATCCAAACCAACCGCATAGCCCACAACATAATCCAACGCCTTTTCCACAGCGATATTGACACCTGATTTACCGATTACCGCCACTAACTCACCTTCATAATGCAAGTTTTTCGTTAGCATCGGATAGGGAAACGCATAACATTCATTCTGCCTGACACACCGCACCGCATCCGATGGTTTACAAAAGAAAAACGGAGGTTCGCAATCCGGATTATGCCCCATTTCACGTGCGTGTTCCGCATAATTTCTGCCGACACAATAAACACGATGTACAGCTATCTTATCATTCGAACCTTTTACCGCGACTGTTGCCAACGGTGGCGGTGTGAATAGATACACCATTTTGCTCTCCTTATTTGCTCAAACCAATATCACAAACTCAATAAAAATTACCACACCACACTAAAACTCTCGATTTTTTCATTTTATTTTTTGATCAACTTCACAAATTTAAACATTGCTTATTTTAAGAAAATAGAAAATTGGTTATTTTTATCTCATCGAAACGTTTCGATAAAGAGAATTAGGAGTAAAAAATGAAAAAAACAGGTATTTTAAATGCACAGCTTTCTCATCTGATTGCAACTTTAGGACATACCGATTTTCTAACAATTTGTGATGCCGGGTTGCCGATACCGCAACAATCAGAGCGTATTGATTTAGCATTAACGCCGGCTATTCCTAGTTTCTTATCTGTTTTTGATGCAGTTATTGAAGAGTGTTTTGTTGAAAGGGTTGTACTTGCCGAAGAGATAAAAACACATAATCAAAATATTCATAACGCATTATTACAGCGCCTTTCCCAATTGGAACAGCAGCAGAATAATCATATTCAAATTGATTATGTTTCACACCAACAATTTAAACAGCTTAGCCAAGCAAGTAAGGGTTTTGTACGTTCCGGTGAATGTACGCCATACGCTAATATTATTATTGGATCAGGCGTTCCTTTTTAAATGGAGAACGATATGCAACCAATTTTAAAACTTGACAATATTTGTAAGTCATTCCCAGGTGTTAGGGCTTTATATAATGCCGGATTATCCGTTTATCCGGGCAGAGTGATGGCTCTAATGGGAGAAAACGGTGCCGGTAAATCAACATTAATGAAAATTTTAACCGGCATTTACAGCAAAGACAGGGGTTCTATTCATTATCAGGGACAAGAAGTGACGTTCAAAAATCCTAAAATGTCCCAATTAGCAGGGATCAGTATTATCCATCAGGAATTAAACATTATTCCGAATTTAACCATTGCAGAAAATATTTTTTTAGGCAGAGAATTTACTAATAAATTCGGTGGTATTGATTGGAAGAAAATGACAACCGAATCTGAAAAATTGTTAAAACGTCTAAAAATCAAACACAGCCCAACTACACCGGTAGAACAGCTTTCATTAGGCGAATTACAGATGATCGAAATAGCCAAAGCGCTGAGTTTTGATGCAAAAGTGATCATTATGGACGAGCCAACCGATGCACTTACCGACACTGAAACTGACGCACTCTTCAATGTCATCAGAGAACTCAAACAGCAAAATTGTGGGATTGTCTTCATTTCTCACCGTATGCAAGATATTTTCACTATTTGCGATGATGTCACCGTTTTGCGTGACGGAGAGTTAATTGCAGAACGCTCCTTGAAAGATATTAATGAAGAACAATTGATTGAATTAATGGTAGGAAGAAAGCTCTCCGAACAATATCCGCATATTGAATCACCGATCGGCGACACTGTCTTAGAAGTGAAAAACATCAGCGGTTGTGGTGTTCACAATGCTTCATTCAAATTACACAGAGGAGAAATTTTAGGCATTTCTGGGCTAATGGGAGCCGGCAGAACTGAATTAATGAAGTTAATCTATGGTGCTTTACCGAAAACCGCCGGCGAAGTTTTTCTCAAACAAAAACAGCTCTCCATTCATTCACCGCAAGACGGCTTAAACAACGGCATTGTCTATATTTCAGAAGATAGAAAGGGCGATGGTTTGGTGCTTGGAATGTCTATTAAAGAAAATATGACACTAACAGCATTGAAACAGCTCACTAAACATTATTCTATCAATCATAAAGCAGAAAAAATGACGGTTAATGATTTCATTCTCTTATTCAACATCAAAACACCGTCAATGAATCAAACCATCGGTTTGCTTTCCGGTGGTAATCAGCAAAAAGTGGCAATTGCCAAAGGCTTAATGACCAGACCAGATGTACTCATTCTTGATGAGCCGACACGAGGCATCGATGTAGGTGCGAAAAAAGAGATTTATCAGTTAATCAACAAATTTAAAGAAGAAGGAATGAGCATCATCATTGTTTCTTCCGATATGCCGGAAATTATCGGTATGAGCGACCGCGTTTTAGTGATGAATAATGGTGAAATTCGTGCGGAATATCTACGAAATGAAGTCACTCAAGAAAAATTACTCACTGCCGCTATTACCCAAATACATTAAAAAAGGGATTCATTATGACGACAACAACTGTAACTAAACAATTCAATTTAAAAGAATTTTTAATTGAACAACGTTCTATTATTGCGTTATTGGTGCTGATTGCGATTGTTTCTTCGATCAGTCCTAATTTTTTTACTATCGATAATTTACTCAATATTTTGCGTCAAACTTCGGTTAATGCCATTATCGCTGTTGGAATGACATTTGTTATTCTCACCGCCGGCATTGATTTGTCCGTAGGTTCTATCCTCGCCTTAACCGGTGCGGTTGCCGCCTCTTTGGTTAATATGGAGCTTTCCATTTTTGTCGTGATCCCATTAGTGCTGTTATTCGGTACTCTGCTCGGCGGCATCAGTGGTGTCATTGTCGCTAAAGGGAAAGTACAGGCATTTATTGCCACTTTAGTTACTATGACATTATTGCGTGGAGTCACAATGGTTTATACCGATGGTCGCCCAATCAGCTTAGGTTTTTCCGATGTTGCCGATCAATTCTCTTTCTTGGGTACAGGCTATTTATTAGGCATTCCGTTCCCAATTTGGTTAATGGCAATTATCTTTATCGTTGCTTGGTATCTGCTAAAACATACCCCTATCGGTCGTTATATTTATGCACTTGGTGGTAATGAAGCCGCTACCAGCTTATCCGGTATCAACGTAGACAAAGTGAAAATCTTCGTCTATGCCGTTAGTGGCTTGCTCGCTACCGTAGCCGGTTTAATTGTGACCTCTCGTTTATCTTCCGCCCAACCTACTGCCGGCGTTTCTTATGAACTTGATGCAATTGCCGCTGTAGTGGTCGGTGGAACAAGTCTAATGGGCGGTAAAGGTCGTATTACCGGAACATTAATCGGGGCGTTAATTATTGGCTTTTTAAATAATGCCTTGAATTTATTGGATATTTCTTCTTATTACCAAATGATTGCAAAATCGATCGTTATTTTACTTGCTGTGCTTACCGATCACTTTTGCAGTCGTAAAACCGCGTAACTTATTCAGTCAACCTCATTAAAGGAGAAACTTTTATGAAAAAACTTACCCTTCTCGCTTCAGCATTGGTATTAGGCTCACTTGCCAGCAACGTTGCTTTAGCAAAAGATACCATCGCACTTGCTGTATCAACCTTAGATAATCCTTTCTTCGTTACCTTAAAAGAAGGGGCAGAAAAAGAGGCAAGTAAACTTGGCTACAATCTTGTCGTGCTTGATTCACAAAATGATCCGTCAAAAGAGCTATCAAATGTTGAAGACATTACCGTTCGTGGCGCAAAAGTATTATTAATCAATCCAACAGACTCAACTGCCGTTGCTAATGCCGTTCGTGTTGCGAACAAGAAAAATATTCCGGTTATCACCCTAGACCGTGGCGCGGCGCAAGGCGATGTGGTCAGTCATATCGCATCAGATAACGTTGCCGGCGGTAAAATGGCAGGCGATTTTATCGCTGAAAAATTGGGTGACAATGCAAAAGTTATCCAGTTAGAAGGCATTGCCGGAACTTCTGCCGCTCGTGAACGTGGCGAAGGATTTAAACAAGCGGTGCAAGCGCATAAATTTGAAATTCTTGCCAGCCAACCGGCAGATTTTGATCGTACCAAAGGTCTAAACGTGATGGAAAACCTACTCACAGCACAACCTAATGTGCAAGCGGTTTTTGCTCAAAATGATGAAATGGCACTTGGTGCAATTCGTGCCATTCAAGCGGCTAACAAATCCGTATTAATTGTTGGTTTCGATGGTACTGATGATGGTGTTAAAGCAGTTAAAAGTGGCAAACTAGGCGCTACAATTGCACAACAGCCGGATTTAATCGGTGCATTAGGCGTTCAAACTGCAGATAAAATTATCAAAGGTGAAAAAGTAGAAGCCAAAATCCCGGTACCATTAAAAGTCGTAACTCAATAATCTTTTTATAAATTTAATGCGTGGTGCGCCTTGCTGCGCACCATTAAAAATAAATTTTCAGTTGATAACTAAGGGCAAACAAAATGCAAAAACTTACCGTTCTTGGCAGTATTAATGCCGATCACGTTATTCAAGTTCCTTATTTCCCAAAACCGGGAGAAACTCTATCCGGTCAAAATTACCATATCGTCTATGGTGGAAAAGGTGCCAATCAAGCTGTCGCAGCTGCTCGTTTAGGAGCAAAAGTCGATTTTATTGCTTGTATTGGCGAAGATAAAATCGGGCTTGAGATGAAACAGGCTTTTCAAAAAGATGGCATAAACACCGAAAGCATCGCTACAATTCAAGGTGAAACGACTGGTATCGCTATGATCCAAGTTGCCGACAGCGGTGAAAACAGTATCGTCATTTCAGCCGGTGCCAATGCTCATCTCACCACCGACATTGTGGACAAGTTTAAACAGAAAATTCTTGACTCCGATGCACTATTAATGCAACTTGAAACTCCGTTAGATGCCATTATTTATGCGACAAAATTTGCTAGACAAGCAGGCAAACACACTGTGTTAAACCCAGCACCAGCAAAGATGTTACCAGACGAACTACTTGCTCAATTAACAATGATTACGCCGAATGAAACTGAAGCGGAAGTGCTGACCGGCATTAAGGTAGTGGATGAAGAAAGTGCAGCACAAGCAGCATCAATTTTTCACCAAAAAGGGGTTGCTATTGTTTTGATTACATTGGGGGCAAAAGGGGTATTTATCAGCCACAATGCATTACAAAAAATTATCCCCGGTTTCCGTGTTCAGGCAAAAGACACCACAGCCGCCGGCGACACCTTTAACGGTGCATTGGTAACCGCATTGTTAGAACAGAAATCGCTGGAAGAGTCAATTCAATTTGCTCACGCAGCAGCTGCAATCAGTGTTACTCGTTTCGGCGCACAAACCTCAATTCCAAGCCGACAGGAAACGCTCGATTTTTTAGCCAATATCAAATAGCATATTCCAAACTCATCAAGCAAAAGGCAAACAACTGTTATGGCAACAATGAAGGATATTGCACGAATAGCAAAGGTTTCAACTTCAACCGTATCACACGTAATCAACAATACACGTTATGTCAGTGATGAGATACGTGAAAAAATTATGAAGGTTGTCAATGAGTTAAATTATACCCCTTCCGCTGTTGCCCGCAGTTTAAAAGTAAAAGAGACAAAAACATTGGGAATGTTGGTTACTGCCACCAGCAATCCGTTTTTCGCCGAAGTAGTGAGCGGAGTGGAACAATATTGCAATCAGCACCACTACAACTTGATCATTTCCAGTATCGATGGCAACGAACAACGCTTGCAGCAAAATATTCAAACTTTAATTCAAAAACAGGTGGACGGATTGCTGTTAATGTATTCTGACACTCGCCACGCAATGGTGGAACAGTTAAATCTAAATTTGCCGATTGTGGTAATGGACTGGTGGCCGACCGAACTGAATGCCGATAAAATTTATGAAAATTCCGAATTTGGTGCTTATCTTGCCACAAAAACCTTAATTGAGCAGGGACATAAGAATATCGCCATTATTACGGGTAAATTGGATAAATCCTTAGCTCACAACCGTTTGCTCGGTTACCAAAAAGCGTTGCAGGATGCGCATTTGCCGATCAACCCTGATTGGATCATTGAGAGCCATTTTGATTTTGAAGGTGGCGTAGAAGGAATGAAAAAATTGTTACAGATTACACCTCGCCCTACAGCAGTTTTTGCCTGTAGTGACACCATTGCAGTCGGCGTTTATCAAGTTGCTTGGCAACAAGGGTTACACATTCCTCAGGATATTTCTGTCATCGGTTATGACAATATTATGTTGGCGCAATATCTCACACCACCGTTAACCACAATTCATCAACCTAAAGCAGAATTGGGCAAATTAGCTGTGGAAACATTATTAGAAAGAATTAAATCTCCGAATTTAGAATATAAAACCACAATGTTACAGCCACAATTAATTTGGCGTGCTTCCGTGGTTAAAATTTAGATATAGTCGTTTAAATATAAAATAAAAAATTGATATAAACCGAAAACAGTATACGTGATATAGCGATACGATATAACACTGGCATTATGCTAAAAGCAAACAACTATAAAATCCTAAATTTCCTGTTTTTGTGATTCTATATAAAAAACTCCTCATTACGTCAATGATTACGAATAGAGGAGTTTTAATAGTAAAGCAAAATTATAGAATTTCTTTCGCTTTAGCAACGACATTATCCACAGTAAATCCGAATAATTTAAATAACTCGCCTGCTGGAGCAGATTCACCAAAGCGGTTCATTCCGACAACACGACCTTCCAAGCCAACATATTTATACCAGAAGTCCGAAATGCCGGCTTCAATTGCAACACATTTCTTGATGTTGCTTGGTAATACGCTTTCTTTATAAGCGACATCCTGTTTATCAAATACATTCGTGCTTGGCATAGAAACCACACGCACTTTGTGTCCTTCCGCAGTTAATTGTTCCGCTGCTTTCACTGCCAATTCCACTTCTGAACCGGTTGCAATAAAGATTAATTCAGGCGTACCTTCACAATCTTTTAAGACATAAGCACCGCGTCTAACATTGGCAAGTTGTTGGGCGTTACGTTCCATTTGTGTTAGGTTTTGACGAGTGAAAATTAATGCACTTGGGCCTGCAGTGCGTTCAACCGCTGCTTGCCACGCAATCGCAGATTCCACTTGGTCACACGGGCGCCAAGTTTCTAAATTCGGAATTAAACGTAATGTTGCCGTCTGTTCTACCGGTTGATGGGTTGGCCCATCTTCCCCTAAACCAATGGAGTCGTGGGTGTAAACAAAAAGCACACGTTGTTTCATTAACGCTGCCATACGCACTGCATTATGCGCATATTCCATAAACATTAGGAAAGTGGCACCGTAAGGAATAAATCCACCGTGTAGAGCAATGCCGTTCATAATGGCGGACATCCCGAATTCACGCACACCGTAGTTAATGTAGTTTCCATCAATCACATTGGCTCGTAATGGTTTTGAACCTGACCATAAGGTTAAGTTTGAACCTGCTAAGTCAGCAGAACCGCCCAAAAATTCAGGTAAGATTTTCGCATAGGCTTCAATCGCATTTTGTGATGCTTTACGGCTGGCGATAGTCGCCGGATTGGCTTGCAATTTTTCGATAAAGGCTTGAGATTGCGCTTTCCAATCCGCCGGTAATTCGCCGGCTAAACGACGTGATAATTCAGCTGCCAATTCTGGATATGCTGATTGATAAGCAGCAAAGCGTTGTTGCCATTCCGCTTCTCTTTCTGCGCCTTGTTGTTTTGCATCCCATTCCGCATAAATTTCAGCTGGAATTTCAAATGGTGCATAATTCCAACCTAAATTTTTACGTGTTAATGCAATTTCTTCCTCTCCTAGCGGCGCACCGTGACTGTCGTGAGAATTGGCTTTATTTGGTGAGCCATAACCGATAATGGTTTTACAGATAATTAATGTTGGTTTTGAGGTTTCTGCTTTTGCCACTTCAATAGCGGCTTTAATTTCTGCTGCATTATGACCATCTACCGCAGGAATGACTTGCCAACCGTAGGCCTCAAAACGTTTTTGGGTATCATCAGTAAACCAACCATCAACGTGTCCATCAATGGAGATATTGTTATCATCATAGAATGCGATTAATTTACCTAAACCTAAAGTCCCGGCAAGAGAGCAGGCTTCGTGAGAGATACCCTCCATTAAACAGCCATCACCCAAGAAAACATAAGTGTAATGGTCGATAATATCGTGTCCTGGTCGATTAAATTGACCGGCTAACGTTTTTTCGGCAATCGCCATACCGACAGCATTAGTAATACCTTGTCCCAATGGCCCGGTGGTGGTTTCTACACCCGGTGCATAACCGTATTCAGGGTGTCCGGGTGTTTTAGAATGCAATTGACGGAACTGTTTTAAATCTTCAATTGAAAGGTCGTAACCGGTTAAGTGTAATAAACTATAAATCAACATTGAGCCGTGACCATTAGAAAGCACAAAGCGGTCACGATTGATCCATTTTGGATTGTTCGGATTATGAGATAAAAAATCACGCCATAAAACTTCAGCGATATCCGCCATTCCCATAGGTGCGCCTGGGTGTCCTGATTTTGCTTTTTGCACCGCATCCATACTTAAAAAACGAATTGCGTTTGCTCGCTCTCTACGTGTTGCCATACTACCTCCCTAAAGTTTTTCTAATAACATCGCTTCCAATTTTTCAATATCTGCTGCAAATTTACGAATACCTTCCGCCAACTTCTCAACTGCCATCGCATCCATATTATGTTGCCAGTAAAACTCGCTTTCTGTCATTGCAGCTGGTCGAGGCAATACATCACCCTTATAATCCAATTTACGTGGCAACTGTGCTTCACTTTCCTGCAATTCTTTCAATAACGGCGGTGAAATGGTTAAACGATCGCAACCTGCCAATTCAGTAATTTCTCCGATATTGCGGAAACTTGCTCCCATTACTACGGTTTTATAGCCATATTGTTTGTAATAGTTATAAATTTTTGTTACTGAAATTACCCCAGGATCTTCACTCGGCACAAACGTTTTCTTATCACTGTTCGCTTTATACCAGTCTAAAATACGACCAACAAACGGCGAAATAAGGTAAACACCTGCTTCTGCACACGCTCTTGCCTGAGCTTCAGAGAATAATAATGTTAAATTACAGTTAATCCCTTCTTTTTCTAGAATTTCTGCTGCACGGATACCTTGCCAAGTAGATGCAATTTTTATCAAAATTTGATCATTACTGATTCCTGCTTCATTATAAAGTGCAATAAGTTTACGTGCTTTTGCTACAGTTGCTTCTGTATCGTAAGATAAACGAGCATCCACCTCAGTAGAAATACGTCCTGGGACAATTTTCAAAATTTCCAAACCAATATTTACCGCTAATTTATCTTCTGCATCAATTAATTGTTGTGCTTTATCTGAACTTTTACTTTTTGCATAATCAACAGCTTCATCAATTAACGAAGCATATTGTGGTAGTTGGGAGGCACTTAATACTAATGATGGATTGGTGGTTGCATCTTGTGGTTGGTATTTTTTGATTGCTTCAATATCGCCAGTGTCGGCAACAACCACTGTCATTTTGCGTAATGTGTCTAATTGATTCATCATTTTATTTCTCCTAAATATTAATTATCCAATTTCATACTAAAGTTGTTTTTGCATTTTTTGATGTACAATATCTACAACTTCTTTCCCAAAAATAATTTGATATTGATTAGCAATAGAAAACAAACCTTTTACTAAGTCTAATTTTTCTATTTGATTTTTATTTATCTCTTCTGGATTATTTAATACAACTCTGATTCTTGTTGCACAGTGAGTTAATGCAACAATATTCTTCTTTCCACCTAAATATTCAATTAATTTAGTAGCAATTTCATTATATTCATTGCTCTCAATATTAAGCGATAATGACTCCAATGCATTTTTTATTAACTCAATAAAATTTTCCGCATTCCAAGCACTTCTACCAATAAATAACCCATCAATATATTTCTTATTTATTAACTTATTAGCATTCTCCGGATTAACACTGCCTCCATATAATACTGGAATATCTAATCCCTCTTTATTAAACATCTCATATAAACATTGTTTAATTACAGAATGCTTTTCATCTGCATATTCTGCAGAAGCTGGAATTCCTTTTTCACCAATAGCCCAAACAGGCTCATAAGCTATTCTAACAAGAGGTAACTGATCTTTAGTTACTCCACTCAAGCCAATTTTTAATTGTGTTCTTAATATTTCATCTGAAATACCATATTCTTTTTGTTCTAATGTTTCACCAACACATAATAATGTAATAAATTTATGTTTTAATGCTGAAAGAACTTTCTTATTTTCTTCTTCATCTGTCTCTTTAAAGATATGGCGTCTTTCAGAATGTCCTATCATTACTAATTTAATATCTAATTCTTTTAACATTAATGGCGATATTTCACCTGTAAATTGACCTGAATCAGCATAACACATATTTTGTGCGCCAATCACAATTAAATTATTAAATTTATTATTTATTAAACTCGTCGCATCACTTAAAGTTGTATAAGATGGTATAACAAATAACTCTACATTATCAGTTTTGATATCTCTTTTATATAAATCTCCTAACCTTGATAAATAATGAATAACATCTTTATTCCCTTTATACATTTTTAGATTAGTACCAAAATAAATCTTATTTTTCATTTATTTATTCCTTTATGTTTTTTATTAATACTCTACAAGGAGAACCATCTGCATTTTCAATAGCTATCGGAACCATCACTGCATAAACTTTATGACTTGTAATATTTTTTGTATTACAGATATATTCTACTAACGTTATACCTTTGGATAATAAATGATAATGTGTTGTATGTTTTTCTAAAGGCTTATCCATTTTATTTTCCACCCAAAATCGGATTGGATAATCCTGAGGAAAATCAAATGCTACAATAGTAATATTTTTATTCTTCATAAATATCACAGCATCATCTGTTAAATAAGGTGACTTTGTCCAAAATTCTTTAGAATTATAACTATAAAAAGTATCCCAATGCGTTTTAAAAATGATCTTATCTGGATTATTATCTGGCCACACTCTTCTTAATATATCTTCTGTAATAGCCAAATTTTCTTGGATTTCCTTAGAAAGATCAACAATATAAAATTCTCCTATATAAATATTAGGATTAATATCCAATATATTATAACCATCTTTATTAATATGACTTAACGCATCCATATGAGTAAAAGCGTGGCAAGATACTTTTATTTGTGTTGCTTCAAATAAATCTCCATTATCAAAATCACCCTTTTTCTCAATAATTGTTTTCCAACGTATATGCTGATTAGTAATAGGCATTGATAAATCTACCCATTCTCTCTCCATAATAAACCTCCCGTTTACTCAAAAAATATACTTGGTAAATAAGTACTAAATTCTGGCACTAATATTAAGATTACTAATAATCCTAATAAAGATAGTAAATATGGAATACTACTCTTTAATACTTTTATTGGTTCACATTCAGCAATATTTGCAGATAAATAGATTAAATAACCAACTGGAGGAGTAACCAATCCAATCATTAAGTTCAAAATAATGACTAAACCAAAATGGATAGGTGAAATTCCGAATTGATTTATAATTGGCATAAATACTGGAACTAATATTGTTAAAGCAGCTGTAGGATCCATAATCATTCCAATAAAAAGAACAATTACATTAATTAAAATTAATGCGGATAAAGGCGAAGAACAGATTTCTGAAACATAACTAGCAACTTGATGACTAATTTGTAATCTTGCAATAACCCATGCAAATATTGAAGATGCTCCAACAATTAGCATAACTGTTATCGTCCCCTTTAAAGATGAAATTAGTGCTTTTTTTAATCTTTCTATATTTAATTCTTTATAAATAAATGTTCCTACTAGATACGCATATACAACCGATACTGCTCCTGCCTCTGTTGCTGTAAACATACCTGAAATAATTCCATATAGAATAATAATTGGACAAAATAGAGCCCAAATAGCATCTTTTGAACTTTCTTTAACTTCTTTCCAGCTAAATGGTGTTGATTGATTACCAAAACCTTTCATTTTTGAAATAACAAAAGTAACAAAGATAAGTGTAAAGGCAATGAGTAGTCCTGGTATTACACCAGATAAAAACATTTTTCCTACAGAAACACCTGCTCCAGCCAACGCAGCAAATACGATCATAGGAACACTTGGTGGAATAATTGGCCCAATAATTGAAGCAGATTGTGTTAATGCTGCAGAAAAAGGAGCTGGATAATTATTCTTTTTCATTTCCGGAATTAATGAGCTGCCAATTGCTGCTGTAGAAGCAACAGCTGATCCACTAATAGATCCAAAAAATAAACTGGAAAAAATATTAATATAAGCTAGAGAGCCTTTCCAACGACCAATAAATGATGTTACAAAACGAATAATCCTTGTTGTAATTCCTCCAACACTCATCAATTCACCAGCTAAGAAAAAGAAGGCTAATGCTTGTAGTGCATTAGTATCAATACCCTGCATAACTTGTTGTGCAACAATAGTTACTGGTACAAAATAAAAATAAAGTAACTATTGAGGAAAAAATAATACTGTAGAATAATGGCAATCCAAAGACAGTTAATATAAACATAACGCCTAATAAAACAATAAATGACATTA